>JBQCIZ010000376.1:0-2809 GCA_051953235.1 Nitrobacter sp.
CCCGGCTCGCGAAAATGCACCTGGGTGTCGATCACGCCGGGCAGGATATGCAGCCCGCGGCAATCAATCACTTCGCCCGCGCTGGCTTGTCCAAGCCCGCCGATGGCCGCGATCCGTCCCCCGGAGATGGCGATGTCGCCGACACCTTCACCGTCCTGATTGACGATGGTGCCGGACTTTAGAATCACGTCAAATGTCTTGGTCATCGTTCCCCGACCGCGGTTTTCCACACGTCACAGCGCCGCGCGGACCTTGTTGGGGGCACCTTAGCGGCTTACGTTGCAAAGAGAAATCCGGCACGCAGAATTCCCGGGGAAACTGCGCAAGACCGGGCAAGAATATGGCGGACCGAGAGAAGATGTCATGAAAGCAGCGTTTCTTCCCGACCGGGGCGTGGTCAAGGTCAGCGGCGACGACGCGCGCGATTTTCTCAACGGCCTCGTGACCACGGATGTGGACCGGATCCAGCCCGGTCTCGCCCGGTTCGGCGCGCTGCTGACGCCGCAGGGCAAGATCACCTTCGATTTCCTCATCACCGAAGCGCCGGCCGGCTACGGCGGCGGCTTCCTGATCGACTGCCCTCTGCCGCTGGCGCAGCCGCTTGCCGACAAGCTTAGCTTCTACAAGCTGCGCGCCAAGGTCGCGGTGGAGAATATTTCCGATACGCTCGGCGTGCTGGCGGCATGGGACGGCGAGCCCGTGATGAAACCGGACCTGACCTTCGCCGATCCGCGCAACGATGAACTCGGCTGGCGCATCCTCGCGCCGGAAGAACTCGCGTCCCGCGTGGCTGCCGTGATTGGCGCCGAGCTGACCGAAAGCAGCGACTACGAAGCACACCGGATTGCGGTGGGTACTCCGCGCGGAGGACTTGATTTCATGTACGGCGATGCGTTTCCGCATGAAGCCAATATGGATCGGCTGCATGGCGTCGATTTCGACAAAGGCTGTTATGTCGGGCAGGAGGTGGTCTCGCGCATGGAGCATCGCGGGACTGCACGAACTCGCATCGTGCGGGTTGCGCTCGACGGCGCGCCGCCAGAAGCAGGCGCAAGCGTCGTCGCCGGCGAGAAAGCCATGGGCACCATGGGGTCATCCGCCGCGGGCCGTGGCCTTGCGTTGCTGCGGATCGATCGCGCCGCGGACGCGCTCGACGCCGGAATTCCGCTGATCGCGGGCGGCATTCCGATCCGCCTCGCCGATTCTGATGACCTGAAGCTTCTCCCAAAGAAGACCGTCGCATGACCCGCACTGCGCGCCTCCACGCCGATGGCCTCACTCGCTGTCCCTGGCCCGGCGACGATCCGCTTTACGTTGCCTATCACGACACCGAATGGGGTGTGCCCGAATACGACGATCGCGCGCTGTTCGAAAAGCTGATCCTGGACGGTTTTCAGGCCGGCCTTTCCTGGATCACAATCCTGCGCAAGCGCGACAATTTTCGCCGCGCATTCGATGATTTTCAGCCCGAGAAGATCGCACGCTATACCGACAAGAAGATCCATGCGCTGATGGACGACGTCGGCATTGTGCGCAATCGCGCCAAGATCGAGGGCACCATCAACAGCGCGAAATCCTATCTGAAGATCATGGAAGAGGGCCCGGGATTCTCCGCGCTGCTATGGGACTTCATGGATGGCAGGCCGAAGATCAATCAATTCAAGACCACAGCCAGCGTACCGGCCTCCACGCCGCTCTCGATCAAGATATCGAAAGATTTGAGCTCGCGCGGCTTCAAATTCGTCGGCCCGACCATCGTCTACGCTTTCATGGAGGCAACCGGCATGGTCAACGATCATCTTGTGACCTGCCATTGCCACGACACCTGCAGTCATCTGAAACGCAAGCCGCGTCTCAAGGCCAAATGACTGCAAAAACAGCCTCAAAAGCCTCGACGCGTGCATGGCAGCGAATGCTGTCCGGGCGGCGGCTCGACCTGCTCGATCCTTCGCCGCTCGATATCGAGGTCGCCGACATCGCACACGGCCTTGCGCGCGTGGCGAGGTGGAACGGCCAGACCAGCGGCACGCACATCTTTTCGGTCGCGCAGCACACGCTGCTGGTCGAGGCGGTGATGCGCGAGCATGCGCCACGCGTCGATATCCGCGTGCGACTGGGAGCACTGCTGCACGACGCGCCGGAATATGTCGTCGGCGACATGATCTCGCCGTTCAAGGCCGTGATCGGCGGCTCATACAAGGTGGTGGAGAAACGCCTGCTGGCGGCAATTCACATCCGCTTCGGGCTACCTGCATCGCTACCCGCAGCGATCGAGCGGCAGATCAAGGATGCGGACATGGGCGCTGCCTATCTCGAGGCAACGCATCTCGCGGGTTTTTCCCGTGCGGAAGCAAAACGGCTGTTTGGCAACGATCCCGGTCTGCCGCCCGCAATCGTCGAGGATTATCTGACGCCGTGGTCGGCTGGCAAAGCCGAGAAGCGGTTCCTTGCACGGTTCAAAACCCTGCACGCTTGATCGGCGGATCGCGAAACTGCTTTCGAACGCTGCCGCACTTTCGTCCCCCGGCATGCGGGTCTATAATCGCGGGAAATATTGGGAACGCCCATGATCCATGTCTGTTCGCTCGCCGCACTTCCGGAAACCGTGAGGATCACCGGTGCCAGCCATGTCCTCACCGTGATGGCCAATGTCAATCAGGTGCAGCGCCCCGCATCCATTCTCGAAGCCAATCATCTTAAAGTATCTATGTATGACATCAACGAACCAGCGGATGGTTTTGTTGCGCCGAACGACGATCATGTCATGCAGGTCCTGACCTTCGTGCGTGGCTGGGACCGCAAGGCGCCG
>JBQCIZ010000377.1:0-7427 GCA_051953235.1 Nitrobacter sp.
GTGATCTGCTGCGGCGACAGTTCACCATCGACATGCTGGCCGCCGGTCATGGCGGTCGCGTCGTTGTAGAGGATCTTGTAGGTGATGTTGGCGCCGGACGAAACCGCCTGACGGATCGCGAGGCTGCCGGAGTGGAAATAAGTGCCGTCGCCGAGATTGGCGAAGACATGCTTCTCCTTGGTGAACGGCGCGACGCCGACCCACGGCACGCCCTCGCCGCCCATATGCGTGAAGGTCTCGGTGTTGCGATCCATCCACAGCGACATGAAGTGACAGCCGATGCCGGCGAAGGCGCGGCTGCCCTCGGGCACCTTGGTCGAGGTGTTGTGCGGACAGCCCGAGCAGAAATACGGCGTACGCGCGATCGGCGCCACCGCCTGCATCTGCGTTGCCTGACGGCCGTTGAACCAGTCCGCCTTGGCGCGCAGCATCTCGGCGATTTCAGGGTTGAGATTGAGCCGAAGCAGCCGCTCCGTGAGCGAGCTCGCAAGCGATGCGACGCT
Organism: Nitrobacter sp.; assembly: GCA_051953235.1. Classification (GTDB taxonomy): domain Bacteria; phylum Pseudomonadota; class Alphaproteobacteria; order Rhizobiales; family Xanthobacteraceae; genus Nitrobacter. The sequence continues at coordinate 504 of JBQCIZ010000377.1, forward strand.
CAATTCCTGCGCGAATGGCAGGAACGGTTTGTCGTGATCGTCCATCTTGCCAATGATGCGCGGGCGCACATCGTCGCGCCAGTTGAACAGCTCCTGCTTGACCTGGTTCTCGACGATTTCGCGGCGCTCTTCGATGATGAAGATCTCTTCGAGGCCGACGGCGAATTCGCGCACGCCCTGCGGCTCCAGCGGCCACGGCATGCCGATCTTGTAAAGCCTGAGGCCGATCTTGGCAGCAACCTGCTCGGTGACACCGAGTTCGCGCAACGCCTGACGGATGTCCTCGTAGCTCTTGCCGGACGCCATGATGCCGAAGCGCGCGTTCGGCGAATCCATGGTGATGCGGTTGACCTTGTTGGCGCGCGCGAAGGCCAGCGCGGCGAAGCCCTTATAGTCTTGCAGGCGGCGATCCTGATCGTAGCGGTCGTCGGGCCAGCGCAGATTGAGCCCGCCCTTCGGCATTTCGAAATCGGTCGGAATCACGAACGGCGTCAGTTCGTCGGCGAGGTCGATCTCGGCAGTGGTCTCCACCGTCTCGGTAATGACCTTCATGCCGACCCAGCAGCCGGAATAGCGCGACATCGCGATACCGAGCAGACCCATCTGGATCATCTCGTGGATTGAAGATGGATAGAGATACGGCATCAGGGCCGAGATGAAGGCATGGTCGGACTGATGCGGCACGGTCGACGATTTCGCACCGTGATCGTCACCGGCAAGACACAGCACTCCGCCGTTCCGCGCCGAGCCGGCCGCATTGCCGTGGCGGAATACGTCACCGCAGCGATCGACGCCGGGGCCCTTGCCGTACCAGATGCCGACGATGCCGTCGTAGTTGGCGCCAGGCGAAAGGTTGAGTTGCTGCGAGCCCCAGATCGCGGTTGCCGCGAGGTCCTCGTTCACGCCGGGCTGGAATTTGACGTTGTACTGTTCGAGGTGTTTTCGAGCGGCGAAGAGCTGCTGGTCGTAGCCGCCGAGCGGCGAGCCGCGGTAACCGGAAACGAATCCCGCGGTGTTGAGACCTGCGGCGCGGTCGCGCCGGATCTGGGCCATCGGCAGGCGGACCAGCGCCTGAATGCCCGTCATGAAAACGTGGCCGGAGCCCTGGGTGTATTTTTGATCGAGACTGATCGGCCCTTGGTTGATTCCCATTCCGCCCTCTTGAATCGTGGCTGCACCAGCTTGTTTTAGCTAGTCATTGATTGCCCTTAGAACCAGTCTATGTCGCTTTTTACGGCCCGCGCATCATAAATCTGGACATCGGAGCCGCGCGTTTCGCGAACGCAATTTCGTTCCCGAACGGCTGCGGCGAGTTGCGCGTTATGTCGCGGCGAGTTGCAGCCGCGAAAGGACATAACCCGCGACCGGGCCGCGACGAATCGGGAATAGCGTCTGCTCGCGGGTTGTTTGGTTGCAGACAGCCCGAATCCGCGATGTGCTGCGCTTTCATGATGGTCTTCCGAATCCTCGCGATTTTTTTGTGCGCTGCCGCATCGGTGGCCGGAGCCGCACGCGCGGAGCCGCCCTCGCCGGATATTGTCGCACGCGGCCATTCGCTGACCGATGCCGCCGATTGCGCCAGTTGTCACACACTCGATCCGGCGCAGCCCTTTGCCGGCGGCAAGCGAATCGACACGCCGTTCGGCGCGATCTATGCGCCGAATCTCACGCCGGATCGCGTGACCGGCATCGGCGCCTGGAGCGACGACGATTTCTACCGCGCCCTGCATGAGGGCATTTCGCCCTCAGGCGCGCGCTACTATCCAGCCTTTCCTTATCCCTACTTCACAAAGTTCACGCGCGACGACGGTCTCGCCATCCGGGCCTATCTTGCGACGCTAAAGCCCGTCAGGCACACGGCTCCACCGCCCGATCTGACCTGGCCGCTCAACCATCGCGTGCTGATGCGCGGCTGGAATTGGCTCTATTTCACTGCCGGGACGTACGAACCGGATCCGGCGAAAAGCGATCAATGGAATCGCGGCGCCTATCTGGTCGAAGGTCCCGGCCATTGCGGCGCGTGCCACACGCCGAAGACGTTTTTCGGCGCCGACAGAACCGATCAGAAATTCGGCGGCAGCGAAATCGCCGGCTGGTTCGCACCGCGCCTCGACAATGCGGCGCGCGGCGGCCTCGCCTCATGGAGCGCGGCCGAGATCGCCGAATATCTGCAGAGCGGCCGCAACGGCAAAAGCCACGCCGGAGGACCAATGGCTGAGGTCGTCGTCAATTCGACGTCGAAGATGAGCGATGCCGACGTGCAGGCCATCGCCGCCTATTTGAAGGATCTGCCTGCGGGCATCGCCGAGCCCTCGGTCGCTGCGCCTGCGCCGCAGCAGATGTCGAATGGCGAAAAGATCTACAAGGGCGCATGCATCGCCTGCCACGAAACCGATGGCAGCGGATCGCCGCATGTCTATCCGCCGCTGCCGGGCAACGCGAACCTGCAATCCGCCGATCCCCTCAGCACGATCCGCATCATCCTGGACGGCGCGCACACCGTCACGACGCCCCGCGCGCCCAACACCGGCTCGATGCCAGCCTACAAGAACGACTTGAGCGATCAGCAGATCGCGGACGTTGCAACCTACATCCGCAATTCATGGGGCAACGCTGCGCCGGCCGTCGCTGCGAGGAAAGTGGCGAAGGCCCGCGCGCGACGCTGACGCCTGTCACACCAGGGTAACTTTGTTCCTTCACATCTGATTGTTTGATCGGGAACCTTGGCGAGACCATCGCCGTTGACCCTGCATCAATAAATAAGATCGCGGAGGGATGCCATGTTCCAGAATCTGGGAAGCGACTGGAGTACCCGTCTCGACAAAATGGCTGGCGCGCCGATGCCTCGCTACGGCGGGTTCGGCGAACGCAACGCCAACAAGTCGACTAAGGCAGTCATCGGCGTCGCAATCCTGATCGTGCTCAGCCTCGTACTGTACGAACTGCGATCCAATCGCATCATCCACACCTCGTCGGCCCCGCCTGCGATCACACAGATCCTGCGATCACACAGATGATGCCGGCGACGGCGTAGTTCGCTGGACAGGACAGCAAACAAGGCGAAATGGCGAATTCGGAACCAGCCATTCGCATATCAGCCCGGAGAGAACGGCAACCATCGGAACTCCTCTTCCGCCAGATGATTGACCTCTCGGGATAACGGAGGACCTATCCATGGCTTATGAACGCAATCCGAACGATCCGTATCAGCGCGATCTCGCCGACAATGAGGCACGGCGCGCCGGCCGCCTCGACAATGAGTTGCAGCCCGATGTCGAACTGGCCGAAGGCCCCGCGAGCGGCGGCCGCATCGCGCTATTCGCAATCGCAATCGCCGTCGTGCTCGGCGCGGTGTTCTATGGTTTGAACAATTCGTCGACCAATACGGCCGACAATAGCGCGTCCCCGCCGGCCACCCAGAGCACGGCGCAGAACAATGCGTCGAAGCCGCCGGTGGCGCCGGGCGTGCGCGACGTGACGCCGAACAACAACACGCAGCCCGGCGTGACGACGGGTGCGGCTCCGGCCAAACCGGCACAGCCTGCTCCCGCTCCGGCCACACCGGCCCCGGCTAACCCGGCTCCGGCGAAGTAATTAGCCGCGACACATGCAAACGGCGGGTCTCACAAATGAGGCCCGCCGTTTGTGCGTGTCCGCATGCGCGCGTTCAGGAAAACATCTTGTTCAATTCGCCGCCGGGATGACCGCTGCCGAGGCCCGCGAACGACCCCTGCTCCGCGATCTCCTTCGCCGCGCGCAAAAAGCCCGCCCACGCGGTGCGCGCCAGCGCGCCGCCGACGCTGATACGGCGCACGCCGAGATCGGCGGCTTCCGCGACCGACAGGCCGGGCGAGCCGATCAGCAGATTGAACGGTTTTGGCGCGACCGCCTTCACGACCGCCGCGATATCCTCTTTTGATTTCAGTCCCGGCGCGTAGAGACAATCCGCACCGGCCTCCGAATAGGCCTGCAATCGCTCGATGACGAAGCCGAGGTCGGGTTTGCCCCAGAGGAACGCCTCGCAACGCCCGACCAGCAGCACGTCGCTCTTGTCGGTGTCGATCGCCTTGCGCGCCGCCCTGATGCGCTCGACCGCCAACCCCTTCTCAAAGATCGGGTTGGCCTTGTCGCCGGTGGAATCCTCGATCGAGAGCCCAGCCACGCCCGTCGTCGCCGCGCGCGAGACGTTGGCGCCAACCCCTTCCGGCTCGACGGCAAAACCGCCTTCGAAGTCCGCATTGACAGGCAGATCGGTTGCTCCGCACAGCGCGGTCAGGTGCGTACAGATGTCGTCGAGCGTGATGTGGTTGTCGGATTTGCCGATCGACCAGGCAAAGCCGGCGCTGGTCGAGGCGAGCGCCTTGAAGCCCATGCCCTGCAGCGCCCGCGCGCTGCCGACATCCCAAGGGTTCGGGATCACGAAGCAGCCGCTCTCGTGCAGCTTGCGGAAGGTCGCGCGTTTCTCGGCGGTCGATAGCGTCATGGTGTGTCCTTTGACATGTTCAAAATTCGGATCATCCGCCAGCCGGCTGCCAGAATTTGGCAGTTAGGCATGATGCCGCGCGCGGCTGTCCTTTGGCGCTTCCTCGCGCTCGTTGAGACCGTAGTCGCGGATCACGCTGGCGACACGCAACCGGTAGTTGGCGAAAATCTGCGCCCGGCCCTTGCCTTGCGCGATCCGATGCGACTGCGTGTTGCGCCATGCCTCGACCGCCGCCTCGTCGCGGAAGATCGACAGCGACAGGAATTTGCCCTTCTCGCTCAGGCTCTCGAACCGCTCCACCGAAATGAAGCCGTCGATCTGCTCCAGCACCGGCTTCAGCTCGGCGGCAATGTCGAAATAGTCGGTGCGATGCTCGGGCTTGGGCCAGACCTCAAAAATGACGGCGATCATGATGGACTCCTGTGACGACGTATTATCATAGCGCAACCTGGCGCAGAAATGTCCGCTCCTCGGCGAGGATCAGCCGGTTTTCTTCGGCGAATCCGAAATTCGCCGTGCCCTCGGCATCGCCGCGCAATTTGGCGCGATAGGCCTCGTAGGTTGCGAGACTCTCGAACGAGATCAGCCCGAACGCGACGTTGTTGGTGCCTTCATGCGGCATCCAGTAGCCAAGGCAGTCGCCGCCGCACTTGGGAATGATGGAGAGCCAGCGTTTGGCATAAGCCTCGAACTGCGCGCGCTTGAATGGATCGATCTGGTATCGGATGAAAACGGTGACGGTCATGAGAATCTCCGGGAGAGACGAACTACGTTCCTGGTGTCACCTATAGGCGCTTGCCCAGCGTCGATGCTTCGGCTAACATCGAAGTATGAAAGCAGGTCCCGACATTGCCATGGTCGCCTCGCTGGTCGGCGATCCCGCGCGCGCCAACATCCTCACCGCCCTGATGACCGGCCGCGCACTGACCGCGAGCGAGCTTGCGCAGGAAGCCGGCATCACGCCGCAAACCGCGAGCTCCCATCTCGGCAAGCTCGAGGCCGGTGGCCTGATCGAGCCCGAAAAGCAGGGACGCCATCGCTACTATCGCCTGACCGGCCCCGATGTCGCCGCGGTGCTGGAAGGACTGGAAGGCCTTGCCGCCCGCGCCGGTCATCTGCGCGTGCGGACCGGGCCGAAGGAGCCGGCGCTGCGGCGCGCGCGCGTCTGCTACGATCACCTTGCGGGCGATCTCGGCGTGCAGATGCTGGACGCCATGACCAAGAAGAAGCTGGTCCGCCACCACAAGAGCGACATCACCCTCACCCCCGAGGGCGAACGGTTCATCGCAAGCAAGCTGCAGATCGACGTCGCCGGCATCACCCATGCGCGGCGGCCACTGTGCAAGGCCTGCCTCGACTGGAGCGAGCGGCGCCATCACCTCGCCGGCACGCTCGGCGCGGCCATCATGACCCGCTTCACCGAACTGAAATGGGCGGCGCGCGACAGCACCGCGGGCAGCCGTGTCGTCAACTTCACCCGCAACGGCGAAAAACAGTTCGCCAGCCTGTTCGGTCCGATTATCGAATCAAGGTCCTGAATTTCAGGGAACGAAATTGCCTGAACAGACGTTGAACGCGCTGTTCATCGCTGGGGATGCCTTGGAGATGATAGTATCGTGACAGTGCATTGCAGCACTGACCTGCGCCAGATTTTCGGCAGCGTCGTTGCCGAATCTTGCCAGCCAAGCCACTAGAAGCCCGCCGCGCTATCGCGGCCGAACGAGAGGACGACCCATGAAAGCACTATTTGCAGCAGCACTTCTCGCTGGCTCCGTTGCGACCTTCGGTTACGCCAACGCCATGCCGCTGACCGGCGCCCCCGCGCCCGGCGTGAATGCCGACGTCATTCAAGTCGCCGGCGGCTGCGGCCGAGGCTTCCATCGCGGCCCGCGCGGCGGATGCCGCATGAACCGCGGCGATCGCGTGATCGTTGTTCGCCCGCACGAGCGCCGTTGCCGTTATTGGGGTCCGGGCCGCCGCGTCTGCCGCACCTGGTGGTAAGATACCTCGCAACACGACATACGAAACCCCGCCGTCCCGGCGGGGTTTTTGTTTGTCTTTGCACTCAGTGCAGGTCGCGCTCGTAGACGAACTTCGGCATTTCCCATTTGAAGCGAATTGCCAACAAGCGAAAGGTCAGGCCGACCGCGAAAGCCACCAGCGTCGCGATCGCGTGCGCGATGCCCAGCGCATGGCCGCCGACATAAAGCGCGCTGGTGACGACGGAAACGCTGGCATAGAGCTCGCTGCGAAACAGCAGCGGCACATCGTTGCAGAGTACGTCCCGCAGCACGCCGCCCGCGCATCCGGTGATCATGCCGGCCACCACCACGATGACCACCGGCTCGCCAAGCGCGATCGCGACATTGCAGCCGAGGATGGAAAACACCACGAGGCCGATGGCGTCGAGTACGAGAAACATCAGCCGGAAGCGATGCACG
>JBQCIZ010000378.1:0-4800 GCA_051953235.1 Nitrobacter sp.
ACCGAGCGCGCCCGTTTGTTGAGCGAACCCGCGCAGGCGAAGTTCGCCTGACATGATGCGGTTGCGGCTCCTGCCGCGACCGCACGGGATGTCAGGAAAATGTCAGGAGATGACTACGCGTGCGCCGGCCTTTTCGGCAGCGGGTTGCGGATCGCGGTCGGTCACCAGCGCGAGCAGGACCGTCAATACCATGAAGACGACTGAGGCGCCGAATACCCAGTGCGGCAGGCTCTGATCCATGATCCAGCCGTAGAGTAGCGGGCTGATGATGCCGCCGACATTGAAGCCGGTCGATACGATTCCGAACGCGCGGCCGGCGGCGCCTTGCGGGGCGGCATTGCGTACCAGCATGTCGCGGGATGGCGCGATCACGCCGCCGAGGAAGCCTGCGACGCCCATTGCCGCCATCAACACAATCGGGGGCAATGTCACGAGCGCAATGACAAGGACGATTGCCGCATTCAGCCCGAAACAGGCCGCTGCGACCTGACCGTGACGCTGGGTGCGGTCGGCGAGGAAGCCGCCGGCCAGCACACCGATGGCGCTGGCGCCAAGGAATGCCGTCAACGCGATATTGGCTGCCGAGAGCGAACTGCCATAGCCATTCATCAGGGCGACGACGCCGAAATTGGTGATCCCGGCATTCGACAGGCTGAGAAGCGTGAAGAAGACCGTAAGCACAATGATTGCCGGCGTCATCACGTTGACGCGCGATCCACCCGCGCCGGTCGCTCCGGATTTGGCTGCTCCGGCATCAGGCGTGTCGGCGACCACGAGCAGTATGGCAACGAGCGGCCCGACGGCGCCGGCCACGATCAGCGCGCCGTGCCCGCCAATGGTGGCGACCAGCGCAACCATGATGGCCGGCGCGACGGCGCCGCCGAGAAATCCGGCGAAGGTATGGATCGAGAATGCGCGGCCCATGCGCGCCTCGTCCATATGTGCGGAGAGGATGGCATAGTCGGCGGGATGGTAGACGCTGTTGGCGAGGCCGAGCAGCGCGGCGCTCGCGATCAGCCAGGGATAGCTGACGTGAAGACCGAGCATGATCAGCGCAAGACCGCCCATGCAGAGCCCGCCGATCAGGATCTTGCGAGCACCGACGCGGTCGACCAGATAACCGATCGGCGCCTGCGTAAGACCGGAAACGACCGCGAACACCGTCAGCGCAAAGCCGAGCTCGATAAAGCCGACGCCGAGTTGCTCCTTCAGGAAGGGGAACAGCATCGGCAGCACCAGCAAATGGAAATGACTGACCCAGTGCGCGACGGAGATCACGCCGAGGGTGCGCAACGAGCGGTCCGTTGCTGTCCCGCGGGTTACCGTCTGATCTGTGGTGGCCGGAATGTCGACCATCGCGCGCATTCACTCCGTTTCATCGCCATGACCCCAACGGGGTACGCGCTAAGTAACGGGACCATCTGCTGTTTGTCTATCGGCGCGGCTGCATGACTGCTGTCCAGTCCGCAACAGAACGCCTTATGCCGCAGTGCGGCGACCATCGATGCCGTCCCTTTGCGAACCCTCAGAGGCCCTGCTGCTCGTCGTCGCGGTCCCGCTTCGGGGTGGCGAAGTCGCCGTCCTCGTAGTCGTCGTCCTCGTTCGGCTTGGGCGGCGGCTTCTTTGGCTTGCCGGTGGGTTTGCCGGTCTTGGATGGTTCATTTTTCTTGCCGAAACCGCTCATGAGAAAGCCGCTCACTGTCCTGTCCGGTTGGTTCTTCGGGCCGTCGGCCGGAACCTTATCTCAATTTCGGACAGGCTTCCTGCATTTGTTGGACCACCAGAACCCTAGCGATAGAACACGGTATTCGGCGGCGGCCGCCGCGATTCCCAGCCCTCGCGTTCGAGGGCCGGGGTGTCGCAATTCTCGGCGGGGTAGCCGATGCAGAAATATCCGATGAACGTCCACTCCGGCGGCGTATCGAGGATCATGGCGACTTTCGCAGGTGCCAGTATCGAGAGCCAGCCGACGCCGATGCCTTCGGCCCGTGCGGCAAGCCACAGCGTGTGGATCGCCAGCACCGCGGAGTACTCGATCATTTCCGGCATCGTCAGCCGGCCGAGGCCATGACCCTGAACGGTGGAACGGTCTGCAAAGACGGCAACATGGCAGGGAGCCTCGTCCAGCCCCTGGAGTTTCAGCCGGGCATAGAGCGACGCGCGATCGCTGGCCTGTCCGCTCAACGCCGCAGCGTTGCAGGTCTCGAAGCAGGATTTGATCTTGTCGCGGCGGGCGGCTTCGCGGACGACGACGAAACGCCAGGGCTCGCTGAGACCCACCGATGGGGCGAGGCAGGCGAGCTTCAAGAGGCGCTCCAGCGTGCCGTCGGGAAGCGGGTCGCGACGGAACTGCCTCACATCGCGCCGCCAGCCGATCAGGTCGCGAAAGCGCGCACGAAAGTCTGCATCGAATGTGGGCGCTTCAGCCATACGCAGTGGCGTCCCGAACCTGTTTCGTGATGTTGCTGTTTGGCCAGTGGCCGTCGCACAGGCGCGCACTGCGGGCAAGGCGAATCTGCATCGGCCGGTTCACCGGCTATTTCGGGGAAGGGACTCGCAAGTCGGCGTTGGCGGTTGCACGCGGTGTTCCGCTGTGCTTGTTTGGAAGACGTTATCGGTGCCTCCCTTTGGGAGGTGAAACGGGAACGCGGTGCGGGGACATTGTCCCCAATGCCGCGGCTGCCCCCGCAACTGTAAGCGGCCATCCGGTCCATTCGGCCACTGAACATGCCCTGCATGTTCGGGAAGGCGGATTCGGATAACGGCCGTGAGCCAGGAGACCGGCCGGTAACGCATTTTAACGCGTTCGACGGTGGGTCGGCGGAAAGGGTCGTTATGAATTTCCCGAAATGGGCTGCCGGACCGGCGGCGTGTGTTGCTTTGTCCTGGCTTACGGGCAGCGCTTTTGCGCAGTCGGGTCCGGAACAGTTGCCTGAGTTGGTTGTCACCGCGGACCGGACGCCGGAGCCGATCGGCAACACCGGCAGCGCCATCAGCGTCGTCAATCAGGAGACCATTGCCAGGGCGAATGCCGGCTCGCTGGTGGATGCGCTGAGAACGGTGCCGGGATTGGACATCACCGAATCTGGCGGCCCCGGCTCGACCACCAACATCCGCCTGCGGGGCGCCAATACCGGCCAGACGTTGGTGTTGATCGACGGCATTCGCGTCAACGATCCGACCGCGGCGAGCGGCGATTTCGATTTTTCGCTGATCGCACCGAGCGCGGTCGAGCGCGTCGAGGTGCTGAAGGGGCCGCAAAGCGCTCTTTATGGATCGGATGCGATCGGCGGCGTCATCAACATCATCACGAAGAAAGGCAGCGGCCCGGCCCAGTTCAACGTCCGAACCGAAGCCGGCAGCTACGGCACGGTTTCGACCAGCGGCTCGGCGATCGGCTCCTCAGGCCCGTGGTCTTATGCAGTTACCGGCAATGGCGAGCACAGCAACGGCTTTTCCCGTTACGGCTACCGCATTCCATCGATCGAAGCGAAATTCCCGAATCTTGAGAACGATGGCTTCGATCGCATCGGCGGCACGGCACGGATCGGATACGACGCGGGCGAAGGCGTACGTCTGGAGTCGGGCGTGCTGTCGTCGTTCACGCGCTCGGCCTATGACGCGGCGACCGGCGCATTTCCCGATACGCCGTCCAGCGCCAACCGTCAGATCAATCAGGTCTGGGGCAAGGCGACGGTCGATTCGTTCGGCGGCATCCTGACGCAAAGCGTCAATGTGTTTGAAACCCGCATCGATCGCTCGTTCAACGACATCTCGTACAAGACCAATATGTTGCCTGCGAATACCACATCGACGATCACCGACTATGTCGGTAACAGCGTCGGTGCGGAATATCAGGGGACGGTCAAGGTGGGTGCGCTCGGATCAGTTGTCTACGGCGCGCGTACCCAGCATGAAACGGCCGATGTTTCTCTGACGAAGCTCTTGCCAGTGGCAGTGCCGACCATGCCGCAACTCGCCGGGACGCAGGACACCAATTCGCTGTTCGGACTGTGGCAGTTGCCGATCGGTGACCGGCTCAATGTCACCATGGGCGGTCGCGTCGACGATGTGGCGGGCGTTGCGACGTTCGAAACGTGGCGCACAACCGCCGCCTACAACATCTCCGAGACTGGCACCAAGTTCCGCGCCAGTGCTGGCACCGGCGCCAAGGCCCCGACGCTGTTTCAGCTCTACGCACCGATCTACGGCAATGCCGGCCTCAGCCCCGAACAGAGCTTCGGCTATGACGCCGGCATCGACCAGAGCCTGTTCGACGGCCGCGTCACCCTGTCGGTGACCGGCTACGGCAACCGGTTCAGCAATCTGATCGATTTCGTTTTCGATAGCGGCAATCCGCTCGGGCATTACATCAATGTCGCGCGCGCCGAGACGTCCGGTGTGGAATTCGGCGGCACAGTCGTGCTGGTGCCGGGCCTCTTGAAGCTGAATGCGGCTTACACCTATCTCCGCGCCAAGGATCTTTCGACAGGATTGACGCTGGCGCGCCGCCCCGAACATCTGGCGCGGTTTGCGCTGAGCTATACGCCGACGCCGGAATGGCTGATCGAGCCGCGGATCGTCACGGTGTCCAAACGTTACAGCGGGGATGATGAAACCGGTCTTCTTGCGCCCTACACGCGCGTCGATCTTTATTCCGAGTACAAGATCGACAAGACATGGAAGGTGTTCGCGCGCGGCGAGAATATCTTCAACGAACACTATCAGGAGGTCATCAACCTGGGGACGACTGGACCGGCCATCTATGGAGGGTTCAACGCGACATGGTGACGGTTGACC
>JBQCIZ010000379.1:0-3282 GCA_051953235.1 Nitrobacter sp.
TCGACGGTGCGGTTGCTGGTCACCGCTGGCGAATCCGCCTCCGGCGCCGTTGGGTCGTCGACGGCGATTTCGGTATCCGTGAGGGACATGGATATGGCCTTGTTGAGAACGCGACGTGAAAGAGCCCTCTCCCCGCAGGGAAAGGGCGATGTTGTTTTACAGGGCAGTCAACGCGATCGGGCTCACTTCGCCACAAAACCTGCTTCGGTCATCAACTGCGTATTCAGCTTGTCGTCCTGCTCGAGGAAGTCCACCATGTCCCTGCCCTCGAACCAGACCGGCTTCAGCGCCTGCTTCTCCATGTACTCTTTGTACTCGGGGGTCTGCGACACCTTCTTGAACAGGTCGACATAGAACGCGGTCTGCTCCGGCGTCACCTTGCCCGGCAGGAACATCGCACGCAGCATCAGATACTGCACATCAAGCCCTTCTTCCTTGCAGGTCGGGATGTCGTGCCACGACTGCGTCGCCGTCACCTTGGTCTTGTAGTCGATGCGCTCGCTGTCGAACACGCACAGCGCATTGACCTGCCCGGCACGCCAGACCTCGAGATTTTCGGAAGGATTGTTGACGTTGGATTCGGTGTGCTTGCCGACCAGTTGCGTCGCGGCCTCGCCGCCCGACTTGTAGGGCAGATAGGCGAACTTGGCGCCGGTCTTCTTTTCCATGAACACGGTCAGCACATTGTCTTCGCGCTTGGAACCGGTGCCGCCCATCTTGAATGGCGTGCTGGAGGATTTCGCCGCCGCGATGAAATCCTTCACGGTCTTCGGGCCGCTGGCATTGTCCCACAGCACGAACTGGTCCATCGCGATCACGGACACCGGCGTCAGCTCGCGCCAGTTGAACGGAATTTTCGCAGACAGCGGCAGCATGTAGATCAGCGAATAGGCGATCAGCACCTTGTTCGGGTCGCCCTGGCTCGATTTCATGTAGATCAGGGCTTCGGCGCCCGACGCGCCGCCCTTCAGCGACACAACCATCGGCTGCTTCATCAGGTTGTGCTTCTGGATCGCGGCCTGGATCATGCGCGCCATCTGGTCGGATGCACCGCCCGCACCTGCTGCCACGACGATTTCGACCGGCTTGGTCGGCTCCCAGGCCTTCGCCGGAACGGCTGACAGCAACAAGGCTGCCGCGCTCGCGGCCGTGATCAAGTTCCGCATCGATCTTCCTCCCCGTTAGATTGTTATGCGGCCCGTTATGCAGGGCTTTTCCGCCGATGAAAACCCGGGCCTTGGTTGCAGCCGGCCTTGGGAAGGCTATTTGCCCTTCCAGTTGGGTTTGCGCTTGTTCAGGAAGGCCTCCATGCCCTCGCGGAAATCCTCGCTCATGTAGGCCTTGAGGATCAAATCCTGGCCCTCCTCGCGCGACAAGGTACGGCGCAGGCGAAGGACCGCCTCCTTCGCGGTCTCCATGGTCAGCGGGGCGTGGCCCGCGACCAGTTGCGCCATCTCGCGCGCGCGGCGCTGCAGCGTTTCGACATCGGGCACGATCTCATTGAGCAGCCCGAGCGCCAGCGCCTCCGGAGCCTCCACCAGACGTGCCGTGAAGATCAGGTCCTTGGTCCGGGCCGGGCCGATCAGCGCGATCAGGCGGCTGAAATTCGACATCGAGAGGCAATTGCCGAGGGTGCGGGCGATCGGAAATCCGATCCGGGTGGAAGCGGTCCCGATCCGCAGGTCGCAGCAGGCGGCGATGCCGGCGCCGCCACCGGTGCAGGCGCCGGCAATGGCCGCGATGACCGGCACACGGCAGCGTTCCAGCGAGCCGAGCACGCGATCGATCCGCGCCTCATAGTCCAGTGCGTCCTGGGGTGTCTTGAAGGCGCGGAACTGGGAAATGTCGGTTCCCGACGCAAATGCCTTGTCCCCGGCTCCGGTCAGGATCAGCGCCTTTATGGAGCGGTCGCCGTTGATGGTCTCGCAGATCTCCGCCATCCGCTCGTACATCGCGAACGTCATCGCGTTGCGCGCCTGCGGGCGATTGAAGGTCAGGTGCGCGATGCCGTCGTTGACGACGTAGATCAGGTCCTCGTTGACGTCATTGACTTTGGTCGGAGCGTTCCTCGCGTTTATTCTTCCTTTTTGTTGCGCAGATTTGAACCACGGCTTGTTTCAAATAGAAACGCCGGGGTACGGCATTCGCCACCCCAGCGTCGAACCGGTTGAAGCTTAGGCGACGGCAGCCTTCGGCATCGTGACCACGTCGCGGCCTTTCAAGACCTCCATGGCCGCCGCAACGCCGCCCGCGCGGTGCGGCACCTTGGCAAGGTCGAGACCCATCTCGACACCGGCGAGCGTTCCCATCAGCATCAGGTCGTTGAAATGGCCGAGGTGGCCGATGCGGAAGGCCTTGCCCTTGATCTTGCCGAGGCCGGTGCCAAGCGACATGTCGAAATTGTCGAGCACCACCTTGCGGAAAGCGTCGGCATCATGCCCGTCGGGCACCATGACGGCGGTCAGCGCGGGCGAGTAGGCCTGCGGGTCTAGACAGACCGGCTCAAGTCCCCAAGCCTTCACGGCCGCACGGGTCGCGGCGCCGTGACGCTTGTGGCGCGCCCAGACGTTCTCCAGCCCTTCCTCTTCCAGCATCGCGATCGCGACCTTGAGGCCGTAGAGCAGATTGGTGGCGGGCGTGTAGGGGAAGGTGCCCTGCTTGTTGATGGCGATCATGTCGTGCCAGTCCCAGTAGGACCGGGTCGACGTGTTGGCCTTCGAGGCCGCCAGCGCCTTTTCCGACACTGCGTTGAAGCCGAGGCCGGGCGGCAGCATCATGCCCTTCTGCGAGCCCGCGATCGACACGTCGATCCCCCACGCGTCATGCTCGTATTCGAGCGACGCGAGACCCGAGATCGAATCGACCATCAACAGCGCCGGATGCTTGATGCGGTCGAGGATCTTGCGGACATCCTGCGGATGGGTGACGCAGCTCGTCGAGGTCTCGTTGTGCACGACCATGACGGCCTTGATCTTGTGTTCGCGGTCCGCCTTGACCCGCTCCTCGATCAGATCCAGCGGCGCGCCATGCCGCCAGTCGGTCGGCAGCATGTCGACGTCGAGCCGGAACTTGTTGGCGATGCCGAGCCACAGCGCCGCGAACTGGCCAGTCTCGGACATCAGCACCTTGTCGCCCGGCGAGAGCGTGTTGACGATAGCCGCCTCCCAGGCGCCGGTGCCGGACGACGGATAGATGATGACCGGCTGCTTCGTGCGGAACACGCGCTGAACCGCCGCCAGCACCTCATGGCCGAGCACGGCGAATTCCGCGCCGCGATGGTCG
>JBQCIZ010000380.1:0-3009 GCA_051953235.1 Nitrobacter sp.
GTACAACAGCAGCGCCTGCGAGACGGTGTCGCGTACGTCATCGCGCAGCCGCTCGGTCGCCATCGCCAGCCGTTCGGCCAGCGCCGGATTTGACGCGAGCAGATCGTCGAGATCGTCGCGCAGCCGCTGGATGCCGAGCTCATCGAGGATGCGCGAGGAAAACAGCCCGCGCTGCGTGAAGAAGCGGATGTCGCTCAAATTAGCCGAACTCGCCGCGTTGGCAATGGCTGCCGCGATCTGGTTGCGATCCTGTGACATCAGCATCTCCGCCAGCGGACCTAGCGCCGACATGTCTTCCGTTGAGGTTGGCGCGCCGGTGCCCTGTTCGGACGGCGAAGACGACTGTTCGCTCGCGGCCTGTTCGGCGTTATCAGCCGCTTCGTTCTCGTTGGCGGCCTGCGAGGATTGCGGACGCGCGAAGAACAGGTCGAAGCAGGCGCCAAGCGCCTTCTTTTCATCTTGGGTCTTGGCGAGCGTCAGCAGCAGCGTGTCGCGCAGGATGCCGCGATCCTCGAACCCGATCGCCGCGACGGCGCGCATGGCATCGATGCTTTCGGCCGGCGACACCCGAACCCCGGCGCCGCGCGCCGCCCGAAAGAACCGATGCAGGTTTTCGCGCATGTCAGCGCGTCCTGATCATCATCCCCGCGCAATGGATTCGCCATTGTCGCTGGAGGTGCGAGCGACCCTTGTCGCGAGCCTCAAAGGATGACCACCTCGCGCCCTTCGAGGCCATTGCTACGCAATGGCACCTCAGGACGACGCCTGTGCTGGTGGTTCGTCGTCTCATCATCCGAACACGTTCTGGCGCGCAGCCTTGGCCACGAAGGTCGACACCTGCGGCAGCGTCGCCTCGATATCCGACTCGTATTTCAGGAGCACGTTAAGCGTGTCCTTGACCATCTCGTGGCCGAGCTCGGAGGCCTGCAACAGCACCAGCACGCGCGCCCAGTCGATGGTCTCGCTGACCGACGGCAGCTTCTTCAGGTCGAGCGTGCGGACCTCGTTGATGAAGCCGACCAGCTGCTTGCGCAGGGTTTGCGAGATGCCGGGCACGCGGCTCTCGACGATGCGCTCCTCGAGCTTCTGCTCGGGGAAACCGATATGCAGATGCAGACAGCGCCGCTTCAGCGCGTCGCCAAGGTCGCGCTCGCTGTTGGAGGTGAGGATCACGATCGGCGCGGTGACGGCGGCGACCGTGCCGAGTTCGGGAATGGTGACCTGAAAGTCCGACAGCATTTCCAGCAACAGCGATTCGAATTCGGCGTCGGACTTGTCGATCTCGTCGATCAGGAGCACGCAACCGGCGGGCTGCTCGAGCGCCTGCAGCAACGGGCGCGGCTCGACGAATTCCTTGGAGAAGAACACGTCGCCGAAATCGTGCAGTTGATCGAGCGCGTCATGCAGCGTCGCGGCATTGCCGAGCACCTCGCCGAGCTTGTCCTTCAGGATTTGCGTGTAGAGCAGCTGCTTGGCGTATTTCCACTCGTACAGCGCCTTGGCCTCGTCGAGGCCCTCATAGCACTGCAGGCGGATCATCTTCAGGCCGCGCCATGCCGCGATCGCCTTGGCGAGTTCGGTCTTGCCGACGCCGGCCGGCCCCTCGACCAGAATCGGCTTCTCGATCTGGTCCGCGAGATAGACCGCGGTCGCGATCTGCCGGCTCGCGATATAGCCCTGCGCGGCGAGGCCGCTTTCCACCGCTTCGATGGACGCGGCGGGCCGATGCTCAGTCACGTTGGGTCGCTCCACATTGCCGGAACTCGAGTTTGCAAGAACTTTCAACCCGCAGGAATTTCGTATTGCAGAATTTGGCGGCCTGCACCGCCATTCTGAGCTACGCGCGTCCCGGGCGGATGTCCAGTATGGGGGCGGCATGTTCGCGCCTTCGGCGCGCTCCGGAATGACGGGAGGCCGCTACCGCAGCGCCAGTCCCGTCGCAGCTTCCAGTTCGGCGATCGCCTGCGGCGCGTTCAGCACCTTGATCGTCGTCATGCCCATCGCGCGCGCCGGCTTCAGGTTGACGCCGAGGTCGTCGAGATAGACGCAGCGTTTCGGATCGGCGCCGAGCTTGTCGGTCATCATCGTGTAGATGCGCGGGTCGGGCTTGCGCAGGCCGATCTTGGCGGACTCGATGACATGATCGAACAGCGCCATCACCTCGGCGACATAGAGCGAGCGGCCGGTCTTGCTGCCGATGGCGTTGGCAGGAAGGTTGTTGGTGATGCAGCCGGTCTTGAATTTCTGCTTGATCCGCCGCAGCGCTTCCACCATCTCGGGCCGCAGATCGCCCGACAGCAGCGGCAGCACGTCACTGCCGCGAATCTCGGCGCCGAGCGCACGGGACTCCGCCGCGAACAGTTCGTCGAACGCCGCCGCATCGATCTCGGCGCGCTCGAATTTCGCCCAGGCGTTTTCGAGATGGTTTTCAGCGTTGGTGCGGCGGATAATGTCGGCCGGCAGCCCGCGCTCCGTCTCGTAGCGCATGAACGCCTCGAACGGCGATGTGGTGAGCACGCCGCCGAAATCCCAGATGACTGCCTCGATCATGATGTCCCGTCAGTGCCATTCGATGGTAGCGCACGGCTAGCACGACGCCATCACTTCGACCAGTCAGCGCGCGCCGAACGTTGTGTCGCCGAACAGCGCTTTCTGCGTCGAGGGCTGCGAGCGCCAGTATTGCGGCGGCGCGCTGACGCTGCCGCCGAGTTGCGCCGCCGCGTGCCACGCCCAGCGCGGGTCGTAGAGGAATCCCCGCGCCAGCGCGATCAGATCCGCCTTGCCGGACGCCACGATGTCCTCGGCCTGCTGCGCGTCGGTGATGAGGCCGACCGCCATGGTCGGCAGGCCGGTGGCCTTCTTGACAGTCTCGGCGAACGGCACCTGATAGCCGGGCCCGAGCGCGATCTTCTGCAGCGGCGACACGCCGCCGGACGACACGTCGATCCAGTCGGCGCCGCGTGTTTTCAACTCGCTGGCGAACGCGATGGTCTGGTCGATGTCCCAGCC
>JBQCIZ010000381.1:0-6427 GCA_051953235.1 Nitrobacter sp.
GTGGTCGGTATTGCCTGAGAGATCGAAGGTCCAGCGGCATAGCCTTGCGCGCGACTTCTTCGGATCGGTCGGCGAACCGTCGGGATGGGTGAACAGCGGCGCTTCCTCGAACTGCATGACGTCGGCGACGATGCGCTCGCCATCCTCCCATGCGTTCATGACGTGGAAGACATAGCAACTCTCGGCACGGAACCAGACGATGTCCGCGCTCCTGCCGGTGCGCTTCATGACGCCGACATAGGCGCCTTTCTCCGGCTCCCAGGCGTAGGGCGGGCGGCCATGCATGGCGCGGTCCATGCTGCCGGTAATGGGGAGGATCGGGAACAGCACGTGGTTGGCCGTGACGATGAAGTCGTGGACCATGCTGGCGTAGGGCGCCTCGAACCGCTCGAAGCGCGTGACGACGCCGGAGGCATCGACCGACCCAAACGAAATATCAGGGGTGAACGGTCCGCGCGCGTTGTAGCCGAAGAACATCATCTCGCCGGTCACGGGATCGACCTTAGGATGCGCGGTGAAGGGCCCCGCGATCCTCTTGCCGTAGTCGCAGTAGCCGCGGGTCTTCAGCGTGCCCGGTTCGATCTCGGTCGGCAGATGGCCTTCCTCGAGCGCGAGCAGGCGGCCGCCGTGAAAGATGATGTTGGTGTTGGCGACGCCGCCGTCCGCGCCCACCGAGGCGGGAGCATCCGGCAGCTTTCGGCCAAAACCGCCGAAGAGGGCGCGGCCCGCGTCATGCTCGGCGAGCCATTTTGGGGTGCGGACCCAGCGGTTGCGATAGCTGGCGCGGCCGTTCTCGAGATGAAACGCATGCAGCATGCCGTCACCGACGAACCAGTGCGCGCCGGGCGCATCGAACTGCGGATTGGGGCCGTTGCGATAAAGCGTGCCGTTCAGTTCGCGCGGCAACTCGCCGGTGACTTTCAAAAACGGCGCGTCGCACTCCATGGGAATGGGGCCGAGGTTGTTGCGCTCGCGCAGGATCGCCTGCATGTCCATGGTCCGCTCCCTTTATCTTGACATCGTCAAGATTGCATTAAGCGTGATGACGGCTTTCGTCAAGCGAAATCTTTACAGTGTAAAAATGGCGGCATATACCGAGGCCATGACAAGCAAAACCGATTCTCGCTCGGCTCCGGTTCGCAAGGCGGCCAGGGTCACCGTCCGAACGGCGCCACGGACAGCCGCCAAGAAGCCGAAGGCGGCAGCCTCGTCCTATCATCATGGTGACCTGCACGACGCGCTTCTGAAGGCGGCGGAGCGGATTCTCGAGCGCGACGGCTTGCCCGGCCTGACGCTGCGCGCGGTGGCGCGGGAGGCGGGGGTCTCGCACGCCGCGCCCGCGCATCATTTCGGCGATCTGACCGGCCTCGTCAGCGAACTCGCAGCGATCGGCTATGGCCGCTTCGGAGCGGCACTGACCGCGGCGGCCGCGGCCGGACGCTCGCCGGCGGAAACGGGACTCGCGCGAGGCCGGGCCTACGTCGATTTCGCGCGCGCCCATCCGGCCATGTACCAGTTGATGTTCAGCGCCGAACGCCTCGACATGAACAATCCGGTGCTGCGCCAGGCGGCGGATGCCTCCTTCAGCGGTCTCGTCGCGGCGATCAATGAAAGCCGCAACGACGCGATTGCTGAAAACACGCTGACGCTCGGTCAGGCTGCGGATATCGCACGGGTGTGGTCGCTCGTGCATGGCTTCGCCATGCTGCTGATCGACGGCCGGCTGCAGGGCATCCTGAAGCATCTGCCCGCAGGCACCGACGCCACCATGCTGCTGGACGCGATGCTGAGGTCGATGCCGATGCGGCCGGGATCGCGGTGAATGTAGTACCTGGCTTTCGTCATTCCGGGGCGCACGAAGTGCGAACCCGGATGCCCAATGCGCATCGGGGAATCCCATGGTTATGACGTCTGGATTCCGGGTCTACGCGAAGACGCGTGTCCCGGAATGACGGCGAGGGGGATCGACCTGCCGCTATTGTCGCCTCGATTATAGGCTGGGGAAGGTTCAACAGGACCGGGCGAGACACCTGACAAGGCCGCGGAATCGTGCCAAACAGCGGCTCCGCAAGTTGTCTCATTCGCCATCGCTATCGAGCGTTCAAAGTTCCAGCCGGTCATGCCTGCCATTTCATCGAACAAGCCGTACCGTATCGGCCGCTCCCGCACCGGGCTCGGTCTCTTCGCCACCAAGCCGATCAGGAAGGGTACGAAGATCGTCCGCTATTTCGGGCCGATGCTCGACTGCAACAAGAAGAAGGACGACGCGGTCGAGAACAAGTACCTGTTCCAGATCACCAACCGCTGGACCATCGACGGCTCGGTGCGCGAGAACATTGCGCGTTACATCAACCACGCCTGCCGTCCGAATGCGGAATCCGACGTCCAGAAGAAGAAGCGCCGCGTCTATATCCGCGCCATCAAGGACATCGCGCCCGGCGAGGAGATCAACTACGACTACGGCACCGACTACTTCAAGGAATACCTGAAGCCGATCGGCTGCAAATGCGACTCCTGCGAGAAGAAGCGGAAGAAGCTGCGTGCCGAAGCACGCGAGGAGAAGAAGCGCGCGAAGGCCAAGGAGGAGAAGCGCGCTCTAAAGGCTGCGGCGGCCAAGAAGCTGAACGGCCACAAGGCGCTCGGCGTCAAAACGTCGAAGACGGTTACGAAGGGCCGCAAGACCGCGAAGCGCGGATAAGCCGGCGCTGGTCAAGTCTGCGTTTTCGATCCGTCATGGCCGGGCTCGTCCCGGCCATCCACGTCTTGATCTGACGATGGCAAAGAAGACGTGGATGCCCGGCACAGGGCCGGTCATGACGAAGGAGTGTCCGGTTCTGGCCTAGTAGGGGTTTTCCGTCATCACTCGTTGTCCAATTTTCGGTCGCGTATTTGACGCCAGACACGGAGCGGGCAAACCAGCGTCGCGCGTTGTTCCACGGCCTCCACGTAGGCGACCGCGAACGCGCAGGTATTCACCAGCACGGCTTCGGGCATGTTGAGCGATCCGGCCAGCGCGCGGACGATCAGGCCGGACGCCCATGAGACAGCCGCGATCACGGCAGGCTGGGTGACGGCGCGGTACAGAGCGATTGCGAACATCGTCATGGTCATCTCCTGTCGTGTGTGAAGATGGTCGCGCCGTGCGCCGGGATCGATTACCTCCGGGGTAATGGAACGCATGAAACGGGCATGGTAGCTTTTCCGCCATGAACAGACACGTTGCAGCCTCCGCCGCCCGATCGCAGCCGCTCCATATCGGCGATCACCTGCGCGAATGGCGGCAGCGCCGTCATCTCAGCCAGCTCGATCTCGCCACCGACGCCGAGATTTCAGCGCGCCATCTCAGTTTCGTGGAAACCGGGCGCGCCGCGCCGTCGCGCGACATGGTGCTGCGGCTCGCCGAGCGCCTCGACGTGCCGCTGCGCGAGCGCAACGTGCTGCTGGTGGCGGCAGGCTTTGCGCCGGCGTTCGCCCAGCGCTCGCTCGACGATCCCGCGCTGACCGCCGCACGGCAGGCGATCGATCTCGTTCTGAAGGCGCATGAGCCGAACCCGGCGCTGGCGGTGGACCGGCACTGGAATCTCGTCACCGCCAACCGCATGGTGGCGCCCCTGCTCGAAGGCGTGCCGCAGCGATTGCTCGGCCAGCCCTTCAACGTGCTGCGGTTGAGTTTCCATCCCGAAGGGCTGGCGGCGCGCACGGTCAATCTCGCCGAATGGTGCGCGCATCTGTTGGAGCGGCTGCATCGGCAGTGCGAGACCACGGCCGATCCAGAACTGATCGCGCTCTACAACGACCTCAAAAAATATCCGGTCCCGGCGCGGAAAGGGCCGATCGCGGCCGACAGCGTCGCGGTGCCGTTCCGGATGCGGCTCGGCGACGACGTGCTGAGCTTCATCTCGACCACCATGGTGTTCGGCACGCCGGTGGACGTCACGCTGTCGGAACTGGCGCTGGAAACCTTCTTTCCGGCGGATGAGCTGACTGCTGAGCGCATGCGGGCTATGGCCGCGCGCCTTTGATCGAACCCGGATCGAGGCTTGCCGCGCCGTGTCGCGAGGCCTATTTCTGGAGCCTACCGGCGGAACAGCCCAAAGGATCAGCCATGAGCGCACTCAAGCCGCTTCAGATCGATATCGTGTCCGACGTCGTGTGCCCCTGGTGCTATATCGGCAAGCGCCGCATCGAAAATGCGCTGGCGCTGGTGCCGGACGTTCCGGTCGAAGTGCACTGGAGGCCGTTCTTCCTCAATCCGTGGGTGCCGCGCGATGGCATCAGCCGCGACGAATATCTGACGGCCAAGTTCGGCTCGGTCGATGCCTACAAGGGCATCGCGCAACGCGTGGTGGCGGCGGCTGGCGAGGAGGGGCTGACCTATCGTCCCGACCTCGTGAAACGCCAGCCCAACACGACGGATTGCCATCGCCTGATTCATTGGGCTGAGCAATCGCCTTCCGGCGACAAGTCGGCGGCGATGAAACAGCGGCTGATGGAATTGTATTTCCGCGACGGCGGCGATCTCACCGACCGCGACGTGCTGGTGCAGGCTGCGGCCGATATCGGCCTGGATGCCGATGACGTGCGCCGGCGGCTTGCCACCGATGAGGACGTCGATCTGATCTCGGCCGAAGCCAAGGACGCTTCCGACAAGGGCATCTCTGGCGTCCCGACCTTCGTGTTCGCGCAGAAATACGCGGTATCCGGCGCGCAGCCGGCCGAGCAGCTTGCACGTGCGATCCGCCAGGTATCGGCGGAGGTCAACGCGCAGGCGGCAGAATAGACCGTCGCCGCGCTAAGCGTCCTTCAGATAATAATTCGCCCGCTTGCCGAGCGCGATGCGGCGCAGGACGCGGCGCATCGCCATCGAGCTGCGCAGCGGTTTGATCGCGGTCGTCACCGTGCGATAGAAGGCGAGTTTCGCCGTATCGAGCGCGGGCGATGTGCCCGGCGGCTTTTGCGGCATTCCGATGCCGCGCAGCATCGAATTGAAGAAGTGCAGGTCGTTGACGCGCCGCACCTCGCGGGTCTTCCAGGTGATCGCCATCGAGATCGAGTGCGAACCCGCGGTGCGCACCCAGTGCGGCCACTGATAAGGCACGAAACAGCCGTCGCCGTCGAACATGTGGAATTCGATGCCGCGCGGTGCGAGGTTTTCGTCGTATTTCAGGTTGCGATGCTTGGTCATCGAATGCTCGATATCGGCATCGGAGGCGATGCTGCGGTCGGCATTGTCGAAGATCGTGAAGAACTTCTCGCCATGGATCTGGACGAAGAAGTTGTCCTCGCTATCGAGATGGAATGGCGTGGTCGAGTTCGGCGAGGAGACGAAAATGAAACCTTCGAGCTGCTCGAAGCCGGCATCGCGCAGGCTGTTGAAGCCGCGGGCGCGTGCAACCGACAGCAGCGTGTCCTCGATCAGCCGGCGGTACTCCGGCGAATTCTCGACCCGCTTCAGCACCATCCAGGCGCCAGCGGTCTCGATCCGCTTCACTACCTCGACCGGATCGAGATCGACGGAGGGAATCGCATCGGGGTCCTGGCTGATGGCGACCTTGCCGGAATTGTATTCGATCAGGTCACGCGGCAGCTCGGCGGCGAGCTGCGCGATGCGCGGCAGCGTCAGCAACGGATGACCCGCCAGCTTGTGGCGGATCGCAAACGGCCGGAGCGGGAAATCGCGGCGCAGGGAGTCGTTGGCCGCGGTGATCGCCGGCGCCGGTTCAGAGACGGCGTTCATGCGTGGTTCTCCTGACGTTTGCGAATGAAATGAACGGCACGGCGCGCAGGTGCGCGCATGGCGCCGCGCAGCGCGAACGCGGCCCGCACGAGCGGGACGACGGGGTCGCGGCGTTGCAACGGAATCAGCACGTCGCCGATGGCAAGGCGGCCGCGCCAGATCGGATCGATCATCGGATGACCCGGTGCCGCCGTGGAGTCGACCAGCGCAATCGCAGGATCGTCGCAGAGGTAGCGCGTCAGATCGAGCGTCAACTGAACGCCGGGCGAGAACTTGGAAAAATTCTCGTCGACGCCGAGCTTGAAGTAAAAAGCCCGATCCTGATGACGCAACACGATTGCCGCGGCCACCGGCGTGTCGCCGGCCCGCAAGGTGACGATTTCGCATTGGCCTCGTTCGGCGAGAGCCGCCGTTGCACGGCGGATGAACGTGACGTCGCCATCGTGCTGGGCGAGCGCGGTGCCGCGCCGCGCCTTCCAACCGCTGGCCTCCAGCGCGAGGAATGTCTCAAGCGCGTCCGCGACATCTCCGGGTGTACGGGCAATCTTGAAGGATACGTCGCCGTGGTCTGCAAGTCGGTTGCGCTGGCGGCGCAGCTCCTTGAGTTTCTTGGCGCCAAGGGCGTCACGCAGCAGGTCGTCCGCGTCGCGTGTCGCATCGAGGCAGGCGCGCGCATGAGCTTGCAGCGTC
>JBQCIZ010000382.1:0-9862 GCA_051953235.1 Nitrobacter sp.
CCCTTGCCGTCCGGATCGGGACCACCGGCAAACCGCTGCGCGGCGATGATACCGCCGAGAAAGTTGCGCGGGCTGTGACATTCGGCGCAATGGCCAAGCGCATTGACCAGATAGGCGCCGCGATTCCACTGAGCCGATTTCGCCGCATCATGGACCAGCGGTTTGCTGTCCATGAAGAGCAGCTTCCAGATTCCGATATTACGTCGGATGTTGAACGGAAACGGCACGTCGTGATCGCGCACCTTGCCGGACACTGGCGGCAGCGTTTTCAGATAGGCGAAGAGATCGCGAAGGTCGGAGATATTTGCGTGCTGGTAGGACGTGTAGGGAAGCGCCGGAAAGTAATGCGTGCCCTCCGGTGAGGTGCCCTTGGTCAGGGCCGTGACGAAATCAGCCTCGCTCCAGCGGCCGATGCCGTCCACCGGGTCTGGCGAGATGTTCGGCACATAGAACGTTCCGAACGGCGATGGAATCGCGAGGCCGCCACCGAGCCTTGTCCGGTCCGGCTGGTTCGGCACCGCATGGCAGGAGGAACATCCTCCGGCATTGAACGTTGTCCGGCCGTTGGCGAGGTCAGGTGTATGGGCCGGCAAGGCGCTTGCAGGGACGACTGCCGGAGTCGTCAGCCACCAGAAGCCCGCCAATCCCGCGACGCACACGACCGCAATGAAAATGAAGACCCGTCTCAACATGCCAGCTCGCGTCAAGCCCTTACGATCGTCAGTATGCGCATATTCGCTGGGGCGATCTTCCCTAAATTTCCGCCACGAACAGGCCGATTGCGGGAATAAACTCGCAAAGGCCCTGTTTGCAACCTAAGGTAACAGCCAATCATAACCGGGAGAAAACCATGACCAGCGCAAAGATCCTGCTTGCCACGCTCACCTTCGGCGCCGCCGTCGCCTTCGCCGGGCAGGCATCCGCCGAAAAGCTCAAGGCCACGCTCAACGGCGCCTCGGAGGTCCCGACCAATGCATCCAAAGGCACCGGCACCCTGGATGCCAACTATGATGCGGCCAGCAAGAAACTGAGCTGGAAGCTGAGCTATTCCGGCCTGAGCGGCCCCGCCACGGCGGCCCACTTCCATGGCCCCGCTGAGAGCGGCAAGAACGCCGGCGTGGCCGTTGCGATCCCCAATGCCACCTCGAGCCCGGTGGAAGGCAGCGCCGTGCTGACCGACGCACAGGCCGCCGACCTGCTGGCCGGCAAGATGTATGTGAACATCCACACCAAGGCCAATCCCGGTGGCGAAATCCGCGGCCAGGTGACGAAGTAACGCCGACCGACGGTATACGAAAAAGGGCGGACCCAAGGTCCGCCCTTTTTGATTGCGCCAGTCTAGGGAAATCAGCTCTTCTTGATGCGGTAGGTCTCATGGCAGCCGCCGCAGGCCTTGCCGATCACCGGCACGGCGGCCTTCAGCGTGCCGAGATCCTTCACACTGCTCTTGGCATCCGTAACCGTCTTGGCGAAGGTCGCGATATGCGCGTCGAAATCGGCCTTGTTCTCCCAGATTTTCGGCGAGGCACTGTAGTCGTCGTCGCTCGGCAGGCCCTTCATGCTTTCCGGAAACAGCGTCGGCAGCTTTTTGGCGGTCTCCTCGAGCACGGCGAGCGAGGCATCGACAGTCGCCTGATCGTACGGCTTGTCACCCTTGACCATCGCTGCAAGCGCGCCGGTGTTCTTGCCTGTCACCTTCATGACGGTCTGCGCGTTCTTCAGCGCGTCCTGCTGCGCCGATACCGCGCCCAGCCCCAGCAGCAACACACCCGCGACAATCACCGGTCGTATCATCGGCCGTACTCCCTGTTTCCGTTTGATGGTTGGCTTGGCGTTATCCGGAACGTCAACCCCGGGACTGGCGGTCTATTCCCGGGACGCGCCGATCCTTACAGCCGATGGCGCCGCTGAGCTTCACGGATCGCCATCCAGACCCGCTCGGGTGTGGCCGGCATGTCGATATGGTCGATCCGGTACTCGCGCCACAGGCCATCCACGATGGCATTGACCACCGCCGGACACGAGCCGATGGCGCCCGCCTCGCCAGCGCCCTTCACGCCCATCGGATTGGTGACGCAGGGAACGTTATGGGTCTCGAAGGTAATCGATGTGCCGTCGGCAGCGCGCGGCAGCGCATAATCCATGAAGGTCCCGGTGACGAGCTGTCCATCCTTGGCATCATAGACCGCCTGCTCCATCAGAGCCTGACCGATGCCCTGCATAGTGCCGCCATGAACCTGACCGGCCAACAGCAGCGGATTCAGCGTGACGCCGAAGTCGTCCACGATCACGTAGTTGACGAGCTCGATCTTGCCGGTCGCGGGGTCGATTTCGACCTCTACCAGATGAGTGCCGTTCGGGAACGTGCCGTCGGCGCTGCTGAAGCTTTCATTGGCCGTCAGCTTCGACGGATCAGCCTGCTTTGCGAGATCAGCGAACGAGATCGAGCGGTCAGTGCCAGCGATACGCACAGCACCATCGTTGATCTCGAGGTCGGCCGCGCTGGTTTCGAGCGATTCGGATGCGATCTCGCGAAGCTGCGTGCCAAGCTTGCGGGTCGCCCGCTCGACGCTGACGCCGCCGGACGGAATCGAGCTCGAACCGCCGGTGCCGAGGCCTGACACCACCACGTCGGTATCGCCCTGGATCATGTGAACGCGCTCGGGCGGAATCCCGAACTGATCGGCAATGATCTGAGCGTAGGCGGTCGCATGGCCCTGCCCGCTCGACTGCGTACCGATCAGAACAGTCACGTCGCCGTTCGGATCAAGCCGCACGTCGGCGCGCTCCTCGCCCATGGTGCCGCAGACCTCGACGTAACAGGCAAAGCCGATGCCCCGCACGAGGCCCTGCTTCTTCGCGGCCTTGGCGCGCTTGGGAAACTCCTTCCAGTTTGCGATCTCCATGGCGCGCTTCATGTGCGCGATAAAATCGCCGGAGTCATAAATTTTGCCGGTCGCAGTCTTGTACGGCATCGCCTTCGGCGGAATGAAATTCTTGCGCCGGATGACATCGGGCGCCATGCCGAGCTTGCGCGCCGCCGCATCGACGAGACGCTCGACGACATAGGCTGCCTCAGGCCGGCCCGCACCGCGATAGGCATCGACCGGCACGGTATTCGTGAACACCGTGCGGACGCGGCAATGAAACGCCTGGATGTCGTAAAGGCCCGGCAGCATACCTGCGCCACCATGCGGAATGTACGGACCGAAGGTCGAGAGATAGGCGCCCATATCGCCCATCAGATCGACATCCATGCCGAGAAACTTTCCGTCCTCGGCCAGCGCCATGCGCGCGGTCGTGACATTGTCGCGTCCCTGCGCATCGCCGACGAAATGATCGGACCGCTCGGCCGTCCACTTCACGGTCTTGCGCAGCTTTTTCGAAGCAACCGCAATCAGCGCATACTCGCGATAGGGAAACAGTTTCGTGCCGAATCCGCCGCCGACATCGGGGCAGATCACGCGCATGTT
Source organism: Nitrobacter sp. (assembly GCA_051953235.1). Lineage (GTDB taxonomy): Bacteria > Pseudomonadota > Alphaproteobacteria > Rhizobiales > Xanthobacteraceae > Nitrobacter. The sequence continues at coordinate 3,474 of JBQCIZ010000382.1, forward strand.
TTCCATCGGCATCTTGAGAACGAACTGACAGAGAATTTCGCGCAGCCGATGACTGCCCTGGCTGCCGATGGTCAACGTCAGATGATCGCGCTTGGCATCGTATTCGCAGACGGCGGCGCGCGTTTCCATGTAGTTGGTGACGATGCGCGGATTGACGATCGAGATTTCAGCGACGGCATGCGCCTTGGCGAAGACCGCGTCGGTCGATTTCTTGTCGCCGATGGAAACGTCGAACAGCACGTTCCCGGCATGTTCGGACCAGACCTGATGCGCGCCCTTCTTCACGGCATTGGCGACTCCGATGACGGAGGGAAGCGGCGTCCACTCGACCTCGATCGCTTCAATGGCGTCGCGCGCGTGCTCGACCGTGTCGGCCACCACGAAAGCGATGGCGTCGCCGACATGACGCACCTCGTCCTTCGCCAGAATGGGATATGGCGGTCCGGTGAAGGGGTCGTCGGGCAGATTGAACAGACACGGCAGGCCGCCGAGATCGGCAACATCGGCCGCGGTGAGAATCAGGCTCACGCCGGGCAGTCCACGGGCGCGGGATGCGTCGATCTTGTATCTGGCGTGCGCGTGCGGCGAGCGCAGCATCAGCGCATGCAGAGCGGCCTGCGGCGCGTGATCGTCGGTATAGCGGCCCTTGCCGCGAATGAGCGCATCGTCTTCCTTGCGCAGGACGCTTTGACCAACGCCGAATTTTACGGGAGCCATGGTATCTCCGCTGATTGAACTTGCTGGTATATTGCAGCGGTTCGATCCGAAGCGCAATGCGTCAGGCGCGCACCAGCGTCCTCAGCCAGCGCGGACCGAACAGAACCATGATCACAACGGCGTAAACAACGGCGCCCGCAAGAACGAGCACGCCGAGCGTCATCTCATCCCGCAGCGCGCGCCAGTCCGCGAACTGCATCGACGCGAAGCGCGCGGTGAGCCACAACGTCACGGCAAGTAAAATGCCCGCGATCAGAAACTTTCCGAGCGAGGCCAGCAGTGGGCGGCCGACTTCGACGTATCCCGCTCGTGCCGCGAAACCGATCACGAGCAGAAGGTTGACCCAGGCTCCGACCGCGGTAGCGAGCGCGAGGCCGATCTGCGCGAGCGACCCCACAAGCGCGATCTTCAGCGCGACATTGACGGCAACGCCGGTCAGCGCCGCCTTCACCGGCGTTGCAGTGTTCTTGCGCGCATAGAATGTCGCGACCGCGCTGCGGATCAGGACAAAGGGAATAAGGCCCACCGCGTAGGCCGCAAGCGTCGCGCCCGCGGCTGCCGCATCCGCCTTCGAAAAGGCGCCGCGTGCAAACATCGCCCGCATGATCACATCGGGGACGGTGAGGAAGGCCGCCACGAACGGCACCGAAAACAAAAGCGTGAAATCGAACGCCCGCCGTTGCGATGCCATGGCTCCGGCCTGGTCGCCCGACGTCAGCCTGCGCGACATCTCCGGCAGCAACACGGTGCCGATGGCAATGCCGATCACACCGATCGGCAATTGATTGAGGCGATCGGCGTAATACAGCGCCGACAGCGCACCGGCCGGAAGAAACGTCGCGATGATCGTATCGGCAAACAGCGCGACCTGCGTCCCCATCGAGCCAATGGTCGCCGGTCCGAGCGCGCGAAAAAACGATCGAACATCCTGTCCGAACTCAAGCGGCGAAAATCGCGGCAGCCCGCCATGCCGGCCGAGGTCACCGGCCAGCAGGAAAAACTGCAGGAAACCCGAGATCAGCACACCCCATGCCGCCGCGTGGCCCGCGCTCGGGAAATAGGCTGCGAGCGCCAGCGTCATCATCATGGACAGGTTGAGGAAGATCGGCGCCGCCGCAGCGCTCGCGAAACGGTGCATGACATTCAGCATGCCGCCGTACAGCGTCACCAAAGTGATGAGCAGCAGATAGGGAAACGAGATGCGGGTCAGTTCGATCGCAAGCCGCCGCTGCTCCGCGTCGTCGGAAAATCCCGGCGCGAGCAGGCTCATGGCCTGCGGCATGAAAACCCAGGCCACAATCAGCAGAATGACCTGCGACAGGAACAGCAGCGTGAAAATTCGGTCCGCGAACAGCCGGGCGGACGCCTCACCCTGTTCGCCATGAACATGGGCGTAAGCCGGCACGAACGCGGCGTTGAAAGCTCCTTCCGCAAAAATCGCGCGGAAATGATTGGGCAGCCGCAGGGCGACGAAGAATGCGTCGGCGACCGGTCCCGCGCCGAGGATCGCGGCGAGCATGATGTCGCGCGCAAAGCCAGTCAGCCGCGAGAGCAGCGTGTATCCGCCGACGGTGAAAATGCGCCTGAGCATCCTGCGTTTCTACAGGATCGGTTCCCGGCGCAAAATGACGAAATCAGTTCGGAAGTGCGGCACGCACAGCCTTGATGATTCGATCCTGGGTCGATTCGTCGAGATACGCATGCATCGGGAGGCTGATGACCTCGTTCGACAGCTTCTCGCTGACCGCAAGCCCGCCCTCGCTGACAGGGAAATGCTTGTAGGCAGTCTGCTGATGCATCGACTTCCCATAGTAGACCGCGGTCGGAATGCCCTGAGCCTTCAGCGCGGCGGCAAAGGCATCGCGGTCCGTGCCGGCAGGCAGGCGGATCGTGTACTGAGCCCAGACCGATGTGCAGCCCTCGGCCAGGCGCGGAACGACCACCGCATTCCCAAGCCCGCGTCCGTAACGCTCAGCGACCCGATTGCGTGCCTCGATCTCATCCTCGAAGATACGCAGTTTCTCGATCAGAATCGCGGCCTGCATGGTGTCGAGGCGACCCGTCAGACCCAGACGGACATTGTCGTACTTGTCGGCGCCCTGACCATGAACGCGAATGCTGCGCAGCATTTGCGCAAGATCGTCATCGTCGGTGAAGATTGCGCCGCCGTCGCCGAAGCACCCTAGCGGCTTCGCGGGAAAGAAGCTGGTTGCCGTGGCAAGACCGAAGCAACCCAGCCGACGACCCTTATAGCTCGCGCCAAATCCCTGTGCGGCATCGTCAAGAATGAACAGCCCTTCGGCCGCGGCAACCGCCGCTATGGCATCATGATCCGCGCTTTGTCCAAATAGGTCGACCGGAATCACCGCCTTTGGCGCAAGACCTGCTTTCCGGGCAGCCGCGATACCGCGCTTGAGCGAACTGACGTCCATGTTGAAGGTTGTTTCATCGACATCGACGAACACCGGCGATGCACCCGTCAACGCCACAGCCTCCCCGGTGGCGCTGAACGTGAACGACGGGCAGATCACCGCGTCTCCTTGGCCGATGTTCTTGGCCATCAGCACCATCAGCAGCGCATCCGTGCCGCTGGCACAACTCACCACATGCTTCGCGCCGCTGAAAGCGGCCAGCGCCGCTTCAAGTTCGGCAACTTCCGGACCGTTGACGAACTGGCAATGGGTCAGCACACGACCGACCGCTTCGTCGATCGATTTACCCAAGCGGTGGCGCTGGGCGGCGATATCGATAAACGGGACGGGTTCGGGACGAAGATGCTGGTTCATGGAGCCTTGCAGGGATTGGGAGGTGGACATCGATCGCAAACCGCGCTCAGCCGGCAACGCGGCGCGATTGCTTGCTGGGCATTGCCGTGGGCTTTGCCGGGGCATCAAGGCATTTGATGGCGATCTCCAGGCTGGCGACGCCCTCGTCGCCGCTCACCGCAGGAACTTTACCCGAGTGCACCGCACTGACGAACGCCACCAGTTCGGCGCGCAAAGGTTCATCGTGACCGACAGGCAAATGGCGCATGGAGTAACTGCCGTCCGGCTGGAAGCCGAAGCATTCGGTCACCTGACGGGTCAGCAGATCGCCCATCACATATTTGCCGCGGGTCGCCACCGTGACGTTGCGAGCCTTGAACGGCGTCAGCCAGTTGGTGTTGATGTGGGCGAGCACACCGGAGGCGGTCCGGAACTGGAGCAACGCGATATCTTCACGTTCGGCGACTGCGCTGGACAACTGCGGCTGAACGTCGATGATCTCGGACTCGGTGAACCAGCGGATCAGGTCGATATCGTGCACGGCCAGATCGATAACAACGCCGACATTCGACATCCGCGGCGGGAACGGACCGACCCGCGTGATGCCGATGGACAGAATATCCTCACCCTCGATCGCCTGCTTGATCGAGGCGACCGCCGGGTTGAATCGCTCGACATGGCCAACCATCAAGGTCACGCCGGCGCGCTGCGCGGCGGCAACGATCTCGCGGCCCTCTTCAACCGTCGACGCGATCGGCTTCTCGACCAGAACATGAATGCCGCGCGCGATGCAGATGAGCGCGATCTCATGATGGAGATGCGTTGGCGCAGCAATGGTCACCGCATCAACGCCCGCCGCGAACAATTCATCGAGCGTCGCGAACGTCGAACACCCCGTCATTTCGGTCGCGCGCGCACGGTGCGCGGGCAAGGGATCGACGATACCGACAAGCGTCACGCCGGGAAGACCGGCCAGTACGCGGCCGTGATTGCTGCCCATCACGCCAGCGCCAATCACGCCGACGCGAAGCGACCTATCCGCTCCTGCCGCCAGTCCGGATGCAGATTTGTTTGAACCCATGGAAACCCCGAGAATTGACCGACCCATGCCCCCAAAGGCCGATCCGTGCGCTCTCCTAGCATGCCGTCACAAAAGTGGCGAATGGAGGAATAACTAACCCAAACACGTTTTGATTCAAAGAATTACATGGGGATTGCGCTTGCAGAGCGGGGCTCGGCGCGCACCCGGGGAACGAGTCAGGACTCGAGTCGCCAGACCCGGCGCGCCGGTTCCCACTCCACTCAACTCCGCCGATAGTCATCCTCGATCCGGATGATGTCGTCCTCGCCGAGATAGCTACCGGTCTGAACTTCGATCAGTTCCAGCACGATCTTGCCGGGATTTTCCAGCCGGTGAACGGCCCCAATCGGAATGTAGATCGATTCGTTCTCATGCACCGTCTTGACGACATCGTCGACGGTCACCTTCGCGGTCCCTCGCACCACGATCCAGTGCTCGGAGCGATGATGATGCTTTTGCAGCGACAGGCGCCCGCCGGCTTTCACCGTGATGCGCTTGACCTGATGACGTTCGCCTGAATCGATCGATTGATAGGCGCCCCATGGCCGATGCACCCTCAGATGCTCTTCGGTCACCTGCGGCGCGACCTCCTTCAGCCGCGTGACCAGCCGCTTCAACCCGTTGGCATCCTTCTGACGCGACACCAGCACGGCATCCTGCGTCGCGACCACGACAAGATCATCCACGCCTTCCAGCGCGACCAGCGCCTTGTCGGTCGAGACATTGCAATTGCGGGAATCCTCGAACACGGCCGTCCCCTGTGCCGCATTGCCTTGACTGTCCTTACCGGACAATTCCCAAACCGCGCGCCAGGACCCGACGTCGGACCAACCGCAGGCGACTGGAATCACCGCAGCGCGCGCCGTTTTTTCCATCACCGCATAGTCGATCGAAATCGCTCGCGCCTTCGCAAAAGCGTCGGAATCGAGTGTGACGAAGCCAAGATCGCGGCCGGCATGGGTGACCGCATCGGTCACAGCCTGAACGCTTTCGGGATCAACATTGCGATATTCATCGAGCAGCGTGGCAGCACGAAACATGAAGTTGCCGCTGTTCCAGAGGTAGCCGGCCTTGATGTAATCCGCGGCAGTTTGCGGATCGGGCTTCTCGACAAACTTCGTGACCGCGTGCACCTCGCCCGTGATCGCCGCGCCGGGACTGATGTAGCCGTACTCAGTGGCTGGACGCTCCGGCCTGACACTGAACGTCACGATGTGACCGGCGCTGGCGGCTGCGAGTCCCTGACGGCAGGCAGCGACGAACGCGTCGGCGTCGCGCACCACATGATCTGCAGCGAGCGCAAGCACGACAGCCTCGCTGTCGCGCATTTGCGCGAAACTCGCGCCTGCAGCAATGGCCGGACCGGAATCGCGACGGACGGGCTCCAGCAGAATATCTGCCTCGAGCCCGATCTCCGCGAGTTGCTCAAGCACCATGAAACGATAGGCCGCATTGGTAATCACGATCGGCCGCGCGAATAGTGCGGGATCCGAAACCCGCCGGAGCGTATCCTGAAATGTCGAACGCGGCCCGAACAGCGGCAAAAACTGCTTCGGACGCACCTCGCGCGAGGCCGGCCATAGCCGCGTTCCCGCTCCACCGCACATGACAAGCGGAATGATGCGCTCACTCACAAGGCAATCTCCATATCCCAGATTTAGCCACTAACCGACCCGATGGTAACGACAATACCAGCTTGCGAAATGACGAATACCATCCTCGAGCGGGGTCGAGGGGCGGAAACCTACGTCGCGGGCAAGATCATCGATGTCGGCGAACGTGGACTGTACGTCGCCGGGCTGCATCGGGAGCATTTCCTTCAAGGC
>JBQCIZ010000383.1:0-9767 GCA_051953235.1 Nitrobacter sp.
GGGCTGCCAGGTGATGATCGAGGGCCCCGGCCACGTGCCGATGCACAAGATCAAGGTCAACATGGACAAGCAACTCAAGGAGTGCGGCGAAGCGCCGTTCTACACCTTGGGCCCGCTGACGACGGACATCGCGCCGGGCTACGACCACATCACGTCGGGCATCGGCGCCGCGATGATCGGCTGGTTCGGCTGCGCCATGCTCTGCTACGTCACGCCGAAGGAGCACCTTGGTCTCCCCAATCGTGACGACGTCAAGGTCGGCGTCATCACCTACAAGATCGCGGCGCATGCCGCCGATCTCGCCAAAGGCCATCCCGCGGCGCAACTGCGCGACGACGCATTGAGCCGCGCACGCTTCGACTTCCGCTGGGAGGACCAGTTCAACCTCGGCCTCGATCCGGACACGGCGGTCGCCTATCACGACGAGACGCTGCCGAAGGAGGCGCACAAGGTGGCCCACTTCTGCTCGATGTGCGGCCCGAAATTCTGCTCGATGAAAATCACGGCGGATGTGCGGGAGTACGCGGCGTCGCTCGGCGACAACGAGAAGGTGGCGCTGGGTCTGCAGGCGGGCATGACCATCAAGGGCACTATCGAGGATGGCATGGCGCAGATGAGCCAGAAGTTCAGGGAGATGGGCTCAAGCGTGTATCTCGACGCGGAGAAAGTGAAGGAGAGTAATAAGGTGTTGTGAGACACGACGATGCTCTCATAGCGGCAGTGAGGAGATAGAATGCTTAACACCATTAGCGTTTCCGGATTTAAGTCACTTGAGGGCTTCAATTTAGAATTGAAACGCGGGCTGAACATAATTGTCGGACCCAACGGGTCCGGCAAAACGAACATCATAAATTTTCTAGAGTTTCTGGCATTTCTGTCGCGAGACTCGTTGCTTGATGCCGTTGGCCGAAGCGGAGGGGCCGGTCGAATATTTCGACGGAACAATTTCGGCTCGCTCACAAAAAAAATATCATTCGATCTTCACGGATTTGGAAAAACCTCTCCGGACCAACAGACCAATTGCGAATACGAATTCGCGGCAGACATTCAACTGTCGGAAAATAACAGCGCTCTATATTTTTCTCGCCAAAGAATCCGAGTGGCACCGAAAGGAAGGGATCTACTAAAAAAGTGGCCCATTGAGATAGAAGTTTCAACAACGGCCGACGGCGAGCCGGAAACGACATTTCATAGCCTTGATGAAATCTACATCAACGATCGATATGCCCCTCGCTCTCGTCGAGAGGAAATATCCTTGGACAAGGTAAAAGCCCAGATTATAGGATTTTGTAATGATTACACTAGAGATAGAGCTCTATATCAAGTGCTTGATAGGTACATCGAAGGAGTTGACCTAATAGAGCAGGATTTGATTGGTGCCCAATCTTTTAACATCTCCCCTTCGATTGTGAGGACGCCTGAAGACATCGCCAGCGAACCGGAAATTGCGCAAGACGGCCGCGGCTTAGCCGCAACGCTTTTTGCGCTAACAAGTGCAGGAGGTGGTCGACGTGCTCCTTATTTGAGATACCGAGTGCATTTTTTTGACAACCCCGAGCGCACAGTAAAAGAGATAATCGCCTATTCTAAGATAGTGAATGACGCCATTGAAAACATCTATGTTGCCCCTGATACTGTTGAGGCTAAGCTCCGAATATTTCTGCAATTGAGAGTCGATTCCGGGACAATGACACTGCCGTTCAGTTTAGTGTCCGACGGCACCGCCAAATGGTTTTCGCTCGTTACTGCCATCATGACATCTCATTCTATTTTTGCACTGGAAGAGCCTGAGAATTTTCTGCATCCTCTTATGCAAAAAGAAATTGTAAAAATCGTACGAACTAATTTTGAGTCTCCGCACCGAAACGCATTCGCCGTGATGACAACTCACAGCGAAACAATTCTGAACTGCATTGATCCTGCCGATATGATTTTGGTCCACATGGAAAATGGAAGAACCGTTGCTCGACGACCGACCAACGCAGAAGACATTCAGAAGGAGATAGCAAATACGGGCTTTGGTGCTGGCTATTACTATTTGGCAGGAGCCATAGAATAATGGGCTTTGCTTTTATCGTTGATGGACAGACTGAAAAGAAAATTATTCAGCACATCTGCCCTGACGCTCCAATTCGAATGACCAACCTCAATGGCAAGGATGTTTCAGTTGTTGCTATTGCCAAGCGGGTCAGCTCGCTGATTAAATTACTCAAGGACAGATATTATCCCGTTCTAGTTCTGGTTGATCGCGAGGGGCGTCCCCAAACTTCTCAGGAATTGGAGCAAGCGCTTTGCACCGAGTTAGTGGATCAGCATGGAATTAAAGCAGAAGAAGTCATAATATCTTGCCCGGATAGAATGATAGAAAATTGGATGTTAGCCGATCCAAAGTTCTTCAAATCTTCTTACGGAATTGACATATCGGAAACGTATGAAGGGAAGAATGGCAAGCGCGAAATAAAAAATTTGCTTTCAAATACTAGCGTGGTCTATCACGAATTGACTGTGGGCGTCGATACATTCATCAGAATCGATCCTTCACAGTTATGTCTCAATAGCCCAAGTTTTTTACGATTGGCGACCAAAGCAGAAAATCTTTGCAAGTGGCTAAGACTCGGCAAGAAGCCGGGATAATTACGATCGAAGTTGCAAGGGTGGATTTGGCAAAACCGTAACCTCTGCCCTTTCTTATTAGATACCATTAGCGCAACGCGCCATCACGCCTCCACCCCGTCCCAAAAACCCACCATGACACCGCCCCCGCTGCGGACTAGCATCCGCGCGGGACCGCACGTGTCATTCGGGGGGAAGGCATGCAGCCGATCAACGGCAACGTCATACACACCGTCAATTTCATGCAGGGCGCCATCACCATCGTCATGGCGCTGGCGCTCGGCGAGGCGCTAAAACTGTTCGTCACCAGCCGCGACGACCGGCCGCTGCAGTGGGAACGGCTGCCGGCGCTGCTCGCCTTCGTGTTCGTGTTCGTTCCGTTCTTCCAGAGCATCAGCCAGTACCTCTACCTGACCTACCTCAACGCGCAGACGGCGCCGCCCTTCCGCCCCGGCTTCCTGATCTTCGACGGCATCATGTACATCCTCGAGGCGGCCTGCTTCTACGTGATGGCGGGCGCGCTGGCGCCGCGGCACTGGCGGCACTTCTACGGCGCGGTGCTGGTGCTGATGACGATCGACATCGTCTGGTCCGCCATCACCTATCGCCGCGGCATCCATGTCGGCGCCTGGATCTTCATCGACGCGGTGGTGATCGCCGTGCTCGGCGGCACGATGTGGCTCGCGCGCGGCCGAACGCTCGCGATGATGCTGCCATCGTGGATCCTGATGGTGACGCTGGGCCTCACCACCGCCGCGAGCTACTGGCTGGAAAGCGCGATTTATTTTCCGTGAGGGGATGGCGGGCGATTTGTTTGTCTCGCGGACGTCACCATGACTGCGCTGTGGACAACTGCCCCATTCATTCCTGCCGCGCCGCATTTTTCCATTCGGCCTTGGTGCTCATCTCTCACGCACGACCATCGGTTGCGCGCGGGAACCTCATGATGCGACGGCCCTTTCGGCCGCGTGCCACAGAAATGCCTTCGGTTCTGATTTGCCTGCAATCAGAGCGGGTTATTTCTCGTTTAAGATTTTGTTAACCACGCGCGCCCACGCTCCGCGCTGGGGTTGGGACACGTGATTTTCGCTTCTGGTTCGGCCGCGCAGGCGGCCCACCGACAAACGAGGACCCGATGACCCACGTTGTAGAGTTCGGATTGCATCACGACACGCGGGATATCCAGCCGGCCGTGCCCGAGCGCGTCGTGCCCCTGCTGATCGGCGCCACCGTCGAGGAAATCGAACGCGAACTCGTGCTGCAGACGCTGGCGCGCTGCGACGGCAACCGCACCCATGCCGCGCGCCTGCTCGGCTTCTCGGTGCGGACGCTGCGCAACAAGATCCGGCAATACGCCGCCGACGGCGCCGACGTGCCGGCGCATGGCCATAGCGGCACGCCGGATGACGGCTAGGCATTTCCTGTTTGCAGAGTATCGGACTCATTATTGGCGTCATGCCCGGACTTGATCCGGGCATCCATCTTCTTTCAAAAGGATGGATTGCCGGGTCAAGCCCGGCAATGACGGAAGCTATGCTCCTCGTTCGCGTACGGCCGCGACACGCGGCGCGATGATGCCGCTCACGCTCGAACCTTTCGCCCGCTTTGTGCGACAGACGCGGAGGATCATCAGCATCGCGAGGAGAGAACCATGCCGCCGTTCCGGACGATCGTCCTGTTGTCCGCCGCAGCCTTCGGCGTCTGTCTGAACTCCGCAACCGCGCAGCAGGGCCAGACGCCTCCCGCCTCCCCCGACTCCGCGCAGCTTACCGAAAAACTCAATGCCTATGTCGGCTGCATCAACCGCCTGTCGGAGCGATCCTATCAGTCGCGCAACCGCTACTTCTCGTGGGCCAAGACGAGCGGCCCCACCGGCAAGGAGCGCATCATCTACGGCACCTACACGATCTACGATACGACCGACTGCAGGAAGAACGTCGAGAAAGCCAACGCGCTGGAGCCGCACGACGCGGCGCTCGAGGCCGCCGCTTCCGCCTATGCCGAGGCAGTCGGCAAGCTGGAGCCGCTGCTGAAGGAAGCCGACGACTATTATTCGCAGGAGAACTACAAGGACGACCGGATGGCCAAGGGCAAAGCGCTGCATCCACGCCTGGTCGCGGCCTGGGATGCGTTTGCGGACGCCGACAAGAAGCTGCGCGCCGGCGTCGAGGTCATCAACGACAAACGCGCATCGGAACGGCTGGCCGCGATCGAGGCCAAGGAAGGCCGCAAGGTGCATTACCAGGTGGAGGCGCTGATGATTCACGCCAAGCGCCTGCTGCACGCGGAGAACGCCGACAAGCCGGACATGGCCGCGATCACGCAGGCGCTGACCGACTACGAGACCGCGGTGAAGGCCGCCGAGGATGCGTCGGGCAAGGACGGCGACGCCAAACTCGGCTCGTTCTTCACGGGCAACGCAAAATCGTTCCTCAGCACGGCGAAGCAACTGATGCGCCGCATCCGCGACAAAACTCCCTACAGCCAGGGCGACCGCATGATGCTCGGCGGCGGCGGTGGCTGGATGGTCGAGGGTTCGCCGCCGCGGCTGTTCCGCGACTACAACCAGCTCGTCGACAGCTACAATCGCGGCGTCACGATCTAGCCGGCCTCGCTCACATAACAGCCGCGCGCGATTTCATCGAATAGCGACGGCGCGGATGGCGCCCAGCCGAGATCGGCCCGGGCGCGCCGGGCGCGCACGCGGCTGTTGGAGCCCATGGTGTTTTTCGCGGCGCCCTCGCCCCACTCGGCGGCGGCCTCCGCGACACTCATGCTTTCAGTCCGGCCGCCCTGTCCGAGCATGCGGCTGATCGCCTCGCAAACCTCCCGCATCGACGCCTCGCCGTTCTCGGCAAAATAGAAGCCGCCCGCCGGCGCCTTTTCGATTGCCAGCAGATAGAGCGGCACAAGATCGTCGATATGCACGTTGGCCCAGCGGTTTTCGCCGGAGCCGATGTGCTTTGCGACGCCGGCCTTTCTGGCGAGCGCGATCAGCCACGGCACCTGCACGCTGTCGGTGTGCAGCCCGTGTCCGCGGCCGTAGATCAGGCTCGGCGCGATGACGATGCCGCGCGTGCCGTCCGCGCCGCGCACCATGGTGTCGATCGCAACGCGTGCGACCCGCGCCGGCGACGGCGTGAACGGCGTATCCTCGTCGAACACGTCGGCGACGAATTCACCATCCGCTTGTGTACCGACGATGCTGGAGCCGGAAGTGTGGAGATAGGTCTTGCCGCTGCCGGCGAGCGCTTTCACAATCGCCTCGGCGGAAGCGCGATGATCGGCGCTGGCCGCGCCAATCGTCACATCGGCGGCCTGCGCGGCGGCGGCCAGCACCGCCGCATCGTCGAGCGTGCCGCTGACCGGCGTGATGCCGCGCGCCGCCAGCGCCTTGGCGGTTTCAGGCGAACGCGCGAGGCCGCTCACGCGATGGCCTGCGGCAACCAGCGCGGCCGCCACCGATCCGCCGATATAGCCGCTCGCTCCGGTGATGAAGATTTGCATGAGACGCACTCCGCCCCGATAGTGCGCGCGTCAATGGCCCGCAGGCAACAGCAAAAAGGAGACCGTCATGCCGATCCGGCATATCCCCGCCCCTTCAGGCGTCAAGGCGCCGCCGCTCTCGTTCGGCACGCGAGCCGGCGATCTGCTATTCATCTCCGGCATTCCCGGCTTCGACGCCAGCGGCGCATTGCCCGACGGCTTCGAGGCGCAGTTCAGAAACGTCATCACGAATTTCACGCGTGTGCTGAGCGAGGGCGGCGCCACCATGCGTCACCTCGTCAAGGTCAACGTGCTGCTCACCCGCGCGGCTGATGTCGCGGCCATGAACCGGCTCTATGCCGAGGCGTTCGGCCCCGCGCCCTATCCCGCGCGCACCACCTGCGTGGTGCAGGCGCTGCCCGATCCCAAAATGCTGATCGAGATCGAGGGCATCGCATCCATTGCAGATCGCTGAACGCCGCATGCCGAAATCGCGACAGATCACCGCATCCGGGAACGCCGGCGTCGCTTCCCGGATTATCGCGGGTTAGGTTTGCGTGTTGCTTTGGCAAGGCCGACCGCAAGTTCGCGATCACACAGCAAGAAGGACATGACATGAAAGCAATTTTACTGGCTGCCGCTATCGCCTTTGCCGGAGTCGGCACAGCCTCCGCGCTGCCAGCGGCGCCGCAGTCCGGCGCACAAACTACTGCCGACCAGCCGGGCTTGCTGCACCTCGTTCGAGACAGGCATCACCATCATGGCCGTTCGCATCGTCACTGGGATCGCCGTCACGGTTATCGCCATCGCGACCGCTACCACGGCTGGCATCGCTATCACTCCCGCCCCTACGACTGGCGCTCGCGCCGCTGCGTGATGGTCGGGCCGCTGTGGATGTGCCCGTAACGATCTCATGAATACAAATGCCGCGCCTACGGGCGCGGCATTTTTCGTTTGGAGCGCATCGTTTGCTGCGAAGCCGGTGCTTCGTCTATTTCATGGTGATGGCGAGACCCGAAAGGTCGGCATTGGCCATCAATCCATATTGCCGTCCGGCCAGTTCGAGCACCGCGCCCTTCTGATTGGTCAGCACGATGGCGCGCGCCCCACCGCCGATCGCGAGGCCCGCGCCCGCCGCGCCGTAGACGCCTGCGACATCCGACGGCCGGGTGATGTGATGGACCCGGCCCTGCAGGATCGTCTTCGACCCGCCGAACACGAGGCCGTAATCCAGCCCGCCCACGGACAACGGGTATCGCCGGCCATGGAAGGTCAGCGTGCCGCCACCGCCGGATGCGCCGATAACCCAGCCGCCCTTGTAGATCGTCAGCGTGACCGTGCCGCTGTCGGCAAGCGCCGCCGAACTCAGTCCGACAAGAGCTGCCAGCGCCAGCAGCGCAGTGCGAAAACCAGACAGTCGCGGCATGGGAATCTCCTTGGGTGCGGGGTGAACCGGATCGGCCGAACAACAGATCAGGCGGAGCGCAGGCGATTCGCAAGGATGATTTTAGGCGGACGCGCCCCGCTACCCGCCTCGCGAGGCGAACATCTCCAGCCGCAGCGGCAGCATTTCGCCGAACCAGACTGCATGCCGGGCATGGTCCGCATAGTCGTCGCCGGTTTCTGGATGCAGCAGCACGGTGAGGCCATCGCGGTTGAGCATCAGGAACGCCACCAGATCGGCCAGCAGCGTGGCAGGAAACGCCACCTGATACATCGCCTGCGGATGCGGCCCGACCGGCACATCATGCCAGCGTCCAAGCTGGGCGTCCGGGAAGCGCGCGGCGAGCTGCCCGCGCAAGCGTTCGGCGCGAGCGCGGCTGGCCGCGGGATCGTAATAGACGTGGGCGTGATAGTGTGCGATCGCCTTCGCATCGGCCACCGGTCGCGCGTCCCTGTTGTCCACCATGGCTTCCTTCGGTTGGAATTCATTGAAGCATAACGCGCGATGCCCGTCACACGACAGAAAAACCTGTTGCTGCTTTGGGCTTGAATGGGTGCGGACGGCCCGTGCGCCTTTGCCCCGCCCGCATCCGCTTGCTATGATCGCCCGATCCGGCACGAAAGCCGCTCGCGGCGACCGCGGCCTGGCCGCAGGACATCACGACATGCATAACCTCACGCCATTCTCCGGTCTCATCGGCGGCGCGCTGATCGGCCTCGCGACTGCGCTGCTGATGTTGCTGACCGGACGCATCGCCGGCATCAGCGGCATTTTCGGAGGACTTCTGACGCGCAACGGCAGCGACGCAGGCTGGCGGATCGCGTTCATCGCGGGATTGATCTCGGCGCCCTTGCTTGCCGCGCTCGCCGGGCGGCCGTTGCCGATGCCGGCGATGCCCACGAGTCTCATCGTTATTGCGATCGGCGGCCTGCTCGTCGGCGTCGGCACGCGGATGGGCGGCGGTTGCACCTCGGGCCATGGCGTCTGCGGCACCGCACGGCTCTCGGCGCGATCGCTGGCGGCCACAGCCGTTTTCATGGTCGCCGCCATCGTGACCGTCGCCATTGTCCGCCACGGCTTGGGAGGATGATGCGATGCTGATCCTCGCAAGTTTCGGCTGCGGCCTGCTGTTCGGCGCAGGCCTTCTGATCTCCGGCATGACGCAGCCGGACAAGGTGCTCGGCTTTCTCGACCTGTTCGGCGCATGGGATGCGACGCTGGCGTTCGTGATGGCGGGCGCGGTCGCCATGACCGCTGCGGGCTTTGCGGTTGTTCGTCGGCGTGGGATGCCGGTGCTGGCTGAAAAACTACAATGGCCCAGCCGGCGCGATGTCGATGCGCCGCTGGTTACGGGCGCGGTCCTGTTCGGAATTGGCTGGGGATTGATCGGACTCTGTCCCGGCCCGGCGCTGGTCAATCTCGCCGGACTAAGCGGGCCTGTGATTGTCTTCGTCGTCGCAATGGCCGCAGGCATGATCGGACACGATCTCTGGCGCCAACGCCGCTCGTCCGCACCTGTACAGAGGCCGCTCCGCACCGATGGATAGATGCCTGCGGCGCGTTGAACTACCGCGCTCTCTTGAGACTTGCCTGAGCAGCGACGGCTGATACCCTCTGTAATAATGACAACAAGACAGAGGATGTCCGCCATGCCCTTGCTCCAGAATCATATCGCCGTCGTCACCGGAGCGGGCTCGGGAATCGGGCGCGCCATTGCGCTCGGCTATGCGCACGAAGGCGCCAAGGTTGTGCTGCTCGACGCCAATGAAGCGGCCGCGGCCGAGGCCGCCAAGGAGATCCGCGCGGCGGGCGGCGAAGCGACAAGCTACGCGCTGGACGTCCGACGCCGCGACGACTGTAACACCATCGCCAGACAGGTTGCTGAAAAGACCGGAAAGGTCTCGATCCTTGTCAACAACGCGGGCATCGTCCGCCGGAATGGCATGACCGGCGCCGACGCCGACGTCATCAAGGACTGGCAGGATGTCATCGACGTCAACCTCAACGGCGTCTTCAACGTGACGCATGCGTTTCTCAAACCGCTGCGCGAGACCAGGGGACGCATCGTCAACATCGGCTCGATCCAGTCCTTCGTACATGTGCGCACGCCGAGCTCGCCCGCCTACACCGCGTCGAAGCATGGCGTGCTGGGCTTCACCCGCGCGCTCGCCGCCGAACTCGGCAAGGACGGCGTTCGGGTCAACGCCATCGGTCCGGGCTTCAT
>JBQCIZ010000384.1:0-2745 GCA_051953235.1 Nitrobacter sp.
GCCACCGTCGCGAGTATATCCGGTGAAAAGCGGACGATCGCACAGATTTTCGCGGCCGCTCCTGCAATAGCTGCATTGACCGCAGGTGTAGCCAAGCCACGGCACGCCAACACGCTCACCTGGCTTGAAAGCCGTCACTCCGTCCCCGAGCACGTCCACCCGTCCGACCACCTCGTGTCCCGGAACGATAGGATATGAAATGGCCGGCAATTCTCCGTCCACGACGTGCAAATCGGTCCGACAAACCCCGCAAGCCCCGATCCTGATACGCACGGCGCCATGGCCGGGAACCGGATCATCCCTTTCCAGAAACTGTAGCGGTACGCCGGGCGCCGTCAGAACCATTGCGTGCATATCGCGTCTGACCTCACGTTGACGCATGCAAGTATCCAACAATGCAGGGCCTAGGTTTGATCCTCCTCAAAGAGCATGGCATCGCCCTTACTATGGTCACCATGCCAGTTTGGCTTAGCTAGGAGATACACATGACCTCAAAATCCGTAATTCCGGTTGATACAGAGCATGCCATAACCCGCCGCGGTGCCAATCCGCTCTCATTCCTGCAGCGCGAAATTGACCGCCTGTTCGATGGTGTCTCGCGCGGCATCTCTGGCTTCAATATGACCAATATGCCCAGCATGGATATTAGCGAGACCGATAAAACTCTCGAGATCACAGCAGAACTTCCGGGACTCGAGAAGAAAGACGTCCAACTCAATGTCGCCGACAACCTTCTGACCATTCGTGGCGAGAAGAAGAATGAACACGAAGAAAAGAACAAGGACTATCACCTCGTGGAGCGCAGCTACGGTTCGTTCTCGCGTTCCGTCGAACTTCCCTCCAATGTCAAAGTCGAAGACATCACCGCCGAAATGGCCAATGGCGTGTTGAAGATCACCGTGCAAAAGCCGGTGTCGAAACAGCTGAAACAGATCGAAATCAAGACTGCAGCATGAAAGATTCAAAAGGGCGCTGAGAAAGTCGCAGCGCCCTACCCTTTCACACGAACAGGACATTGTCCGATGCGCGCGCACCATATCATGACCCGGCCGGTGGTTACCGTCCTTCCGGATTCCACTATCCTCCAAGCTGCAAACCTCATGCTGCAGCGGCACATCAGCGGACTTCCGGTTGTCGATGCCACCGGAAAACTGGTTGGCATCGTCTCAGAAGGCGATTTCATCCGCCGTAGCGAGATTGGAACTCAGCGCAAACATAGCCGGTGGCTTAAATTTCTGCTTGGTGCGAGCGAAGCGGCGCCCGATTTTGTTCGTGAAAATGGCCGTCGGATATCTGAAGTCATGACCAGAGATCCGCTGACCATCACTGAAGATTCGACCATTGAGGAAATCGTAAACTTGATGGAGAAGAACGGGGTCAAACGGCTGCCTGTGATGCGCGGTGAAAAGCTTGTGGGTATCGTATCGCGCGCTAATCTGCTGCAGGCGGTCGCGAGCCTGGCCCGCGAGATTCCTGACCCGACCGCCGATGACGATCACATTCGCAACCGAATCATCAACACATTGGAGAAAAGCGACTGGTGTCCGTTTGGACTTAACGTTGTGGTGCGCGACGGCATCGTTCACCTCAGTGGCATTATCACGGAAGAGCGTTCCCGTCAGGCCATATCCGTGACCGCCGAGAATGTATCGGGTGTCAAGAAAGTACATGACCATCTGTGCTGGGTAGAGCCCATGTCCGGAATGTACCTGGAATCGCCGGAAGATGCCGAGATGGCGAAGGCTGACTAAAGCCTTTTCGCCCTCTACTTGCGAGCGGTAGCGGCCAGCGCTTTCATAACGTCTTCTCGCGCGATGATTCCTACTAGCCGCTGCTCAGAATTCAGCACGGGAATGCTCTTCATGCGGTGACCGACCATGAGTTCAAGCACTCGCGTCAGTTTCGTCCCAGGATCAACATAGATGAACTCAGAGGTCATGACATCCGCAACGCGACGTGACAATAAAGCATCATAACTCGGAACCATCCGACTTGGAGTGAATGCAAAGCATTTCAGAAAATCGAACTTGGTTACCAAGCCAACGATCTCGTCATCATCGCAAACGGGAAAGCAGTTGAAATCGACCTCATCGAACATTTCCTGGAGTTCTCGCATGGTGGTGTCGCGCGCCACCGTTCGGACGGTTCGTGTCATGTGGTCGCCGACGTTTGCTTCAAGAAATCTATGCATGGCAATTCCCTCTTATACAGCCTCGTCAACGGGACAGAAATGTACATCGAGAGGGCTTCTTAGCTAGATGACGGGTAACTCCACCGAAAGCCCATTCGCGAAATCGCGAATGACCATAAGCGCCTGCGATCACGACGCCGGCGCCGACATTGGCGGCCATTTTGTCCAACTGCTCGGCAACAGGGGTGACGGCGTCCGCTCCCGGAGCAACGATGTTTGCCAGGATGCCGTGGCAACGCAACCATCCGGCGACGTCTTCAATATGCGAGAGCGCGGCGGCAGGATCGATATTCTCCTCGAGCACTTCTACAACCGTGACCTCCTTTGCCGCAGCGAGAATCGGCAACGCATCCAACACAGCTCTGCGTGCTTCCCGGACGTCTTTCCAAGCTACCAGGACACTCCTGAGATCGAGCCATTGAACCGCAGGCGGCACGACAATGAGGGGGCGGCCCGCCTGCATCACCAGATCGCTCGCATCTGCTGCTACGTAAGGGTCGACAAGAACCTCGGAACGCGCGCTAACCACGAGGATATCGGCGGCTCTGCTCTGC
>JBQCIZ010000385.1:0-4818 GCA_051953235.1 Nitrobacter sp.
GACGCCTCGACCACGCTGTAGCCGCGCGAGCGAAGTCCGCGCGCGTTCAGCGAGCGAAGCCCCTCCTCGTCCTCGACCAGCAGGATGGTGCCCTGCCCGGTAAGATCCGTGCTGGCCGGTTTGGCGGCGGACGCCGCCGGCTCCTTCGCCGCACCGTTGACGGCGGCTGGCGCCGGTTGCGCCTCGAGTTCGGGATGATGGCGCGGCAGGAAGATGCGGAACGTCGTTCCTTCACCGGCCCGCGAGTCGACATAGATGAAGCCGCCGGTCTGCTTGACGATGCCGTAGACCGTGGACAGGCCGAGGCCGGTACCCTTGCCGACCTCCTTGGTCGAGAAGAACGGCTCGAAGATCTTGTCGACGATGTCGGGCGGAATGCCGGTGCCGGTATCGCTGACCTCGACCAGCACGTAGTCCGCAACCGGCATGCCCTTATAGGCGAACGTCGCCACCTCGGCCGCCGGCACGTTGGCGGTGCGGATTGCGAGCTTGCCGCCGTTCGGCATGGCGTCGCGCGCGTTGACCACGAGATTGACGATCACCTGCTCGAATTGCGAGACGTCGGCCTTGACCGGCCACAGATCGCGTCCGTGCACGACGCCGGGGAACGTGACCTTCTCGCCGATCAGCCGCTTCAGCAGCATGCCGATGTCACTCAGGGTGTCGCCGAGATCGAGCACCTTCGGCTGCAGGGTCTGCCGCCGCGAGAACGCCAGCAGTTGCCGCACCAGCGCCGCCGCGCGATTGGCATTCTGCTTGATCTGGATGATGTCCTGGAACGACGGATCGGTCGGCTTGTGCGCGTTCAGCAGGAAATCGTTCGCCATCATGATGGCCGACAGCACGTTATTGAAGTCGTGCGCGATGCCGCCGGCAAGTTGGCCGACCGACTCCATCTTCTGCGATTGGTTGATCTGGTTTTCCAGCGTGCGCCGCTCGGTCGTCTCCAGCATGTAGACGATCGCAGCTTCCGTATCGCGGTCGTCGTCTTCGACCGCGGTGACAAAGAACTGGCCCCACCGCTCCCGCGCACCGTCCAGCATCACCTCGACCGGCGCGATATCGCCCTGTCCTTCGGCAGCGGCGGTGATCGCCGCGCTCAACTGGCCGCGATCACGCTCCTTGACCGCCGCGAGGATCGATTTGGCGGCCGCGCCGTCCGGACTGAGGCTCTGCGCGAGTTTTGCGTAACGGGCATTGGCGCGGTCGATCGCGCCGGATTTGTCCACGGTCGCGATCGCCATCGGCGTATGGTCGAAGAAGCGCATGAAGCGCACTTCGGCAGCGCGCTGCGGATCGCCGCGCTCATCGCGGGCGCGACTGATCACCAGCGTGCGCGACGGCCCGGGCACGCCATCGGCGCCGAACGCCAGCTTGTGATAGAGGCGCACCGGCATGGTCTTGCCGTTGCGCATCCGCAAGTCGATATCGAAGGCTTCGGTTTTGACTTCCCCGGGGGCAGCCACGATCGACGTCAGCAGCGCCGCGCCGTCACCGGAAACGATGTCGGCCAGTTTCAGGCCGCCGGAGCCGATTTCGGCGAGGTCGTGGCCGAGCCAGTCCGCGAGCGTGGCGTTGACGTAGGCGAGATCGCCGGCCGGATTGACCGAAAAGAACCCGCAGGGCGCGTGATCGAGATATTCGATGGCGTGGCGCAACTCCTGGAAGACGTCTTCCTGCCGCTCGCGGTCGCGGGTGATGTCGGCGATCGACCACACCGCATATTTCGATTGCCGCTTCGCCGCGCCGAGCGGACGCACCCGCATCCGCAGCCAGCGCCCATGCACGCCGTCGGCCGCGACGACGCGCACCTCTTCCTGCTGACGCTTGCCTTCGCGGGCTGCCTTCAACAGGCGGAACACCGCCTCGGAGACATCGGGATTGCCGATGAACACCCGCTCCACCGGCCGCACGTCCTGCATCGAGGTGGCGCCGGTCAGGGTGAGATAGGCCGGATTGGCATAGACGATGTGGCCGCCCGAGTCAGTCACCGCGATGCCGTCGAAGGCGTGGTCGGCGATCGGGCGCATCAGCGGATCGTCGGCGGCGCGATCGGCGAAGCGAACGATGCCGGCCGCGAATGCGAACAGCGTGAACAACCCGACCATCGCCAGCAGGGCCAGCAGCCCCAATATATAAGGCTGGGCGTTGGCGCGCCCGAGCGTCATGAAGGCCACGGCAGCCGCAACGATGGCGCCCGCAACCAGCAGGACCAGGAGGATACTGCCGCTCCGCCGCCCCGGCTCCGGCGTCATCTGCGGAGAGTCGATGTCGAGATCGGGCGTCATAGAGTTCGGCAAAGCCTGTCGCAGCGGGCGCGGAATGCGCATGCACCGGACCTTGAGTGCCTGAATCGGACCCGTTCGCGCAAGCACCTGATGCGCTGATTTCCCGCCATTCTGGCCGATCCGGACGCTATTCCCATGTGAGCGGCCATCCGTTCTACAGGCGCCGCCCCGACAGGCCGCGCTTCAGGCCCATGACGTAGCCGATGATTTCGGCGACCGCATGGTAATGTTCGACCGGAATCTCGTCGTCGACCTCTACGGTCGCATAGAGCGCGCGGGCCAGCGGCACGTTCTCGACGATGGGGATGTCATGCTCCCGGGCGATCTCCCTGATCTTGAGCGCGATGTTGTCCATGCCCTTGGCGACGCAGATCGGCGCCGACATGCCGCGCTCGTAGGACAGCGCGACCGAATAGTGGGTCGGGTTGGTGATGATGACCGAGGCCTTTGGAACCGCCGCCATCATGCGCTTCTTCATGCGCGCGACCCGCAACTGCCGGATGCGGCCCTTGATGTGCGGATCGCCTTCCGACTGCTTGAACTCCTCCTTCATCTCACGCAGCGACATCTTCTGTCGCTCGAACCACTGCCGGTACTGGAACAGGTAGTCGCCGATCGCGACCAGCGCGAGCAATGCGACGACCGCGCCCAGCAATTGCAGGGTTAACGTCCGCGTCACCCCGAGCAGTGCGTCCGGATCGAACCGCATCATGCTGTCGAGACGGGAGCGTTCCGGCCACAGGATTGCAACCATAACCGCGCCGAGCGCGACCACCTTGAACAGTCCCTTGCCGAAATTCGCCGCAGCCTGCTTGCCGAAAATCCGCTTGGCGCCGGACAGCGGGGAAATCTTGCTGAACTTCGGCTTCAGCGATTCCGCCGACCAGACGAAGCGGTGCTGCACGATATTGCCGGCGATGGCCGCCAGGATCAGCAGCAAGAACGGCACGCCGAGTGCCGCGACCAGGATGTATTCAAGCTTCTGGGCCAGCGCCAGCAGGCCGGGCCCGTCGGTACGGATCTGCCAGGAATTGGCGATCAGGTTGCGCAGCGGCATCTGGATGCTGCCGCCGATCGAGCCGGAAAATGACGACAGCACCAGCGTCGCACCGGCGATCACGAACCAGGTATTGACCTCCTGGCTTTTCGCAACGTCGCCGCGCTCGAGCGCATCGTCGAGGCGTTTTTGCGTGGGGTCTTCTGACTTCTCGGTATCGTCCTCGTCGGCCATCGCTTCACGCTCTCACTGCAATGGCATGAGATCGTGCATGACGCCGATGAAGTAATCCATGTAGGTCCCCATCATCGTCGCCAGCACGGCGGCGAGAATCATGAAGCCCGTGAAGATCGAGAGCGGCACGCCCACGAAATAGACCTGCATCTGCGGCATCAGCCGTGCCAGCACGCCCAGTCCGATATTGAAGACGAGACCGAAAACCAGAAACGGCGCCGACAGTTGCAGGCCGATCTTGAAGGCTGCCGCAAACGCACGCGTGGCAAGCGCCGCCACATCGCCGCTCGGCATCAGTTCGCCCGGCGCAAAGATCCTGTAGCTGTCGCTGAGCGCCGCGATAACGAGATAGTGCGTGTCGGTCGCAAACAGCAGCGCGATGCCCAGAAGCGTAAGGAAATTGCCTATCAGCACGCCCTGCTGCCCCTGGGTCGGATCGACCGAGGTGACGAAGCCGAGCCCGAGTTGCTGCGCGATGATCGAACCCGCGACCTGCAGGGCCGACAGCGTCACCCGCGCGGTCGCGCCCAGTACGATGCCAATGACGATCTCGTGGATCATCAGCACCACGAGTGCCGGCATCGAGTTCATGTCGACGTGATAGGCGGCGCGATGCAACGGCAGCATCACGAAGGTGAGAAGCAGCGCAATGGCGAGTTTGACGCGCACCGGGATGTTCACCTCGCCGAGCCCCGGCAGCAGCATCACCATGGCGCCGATGCGGGCGAACACCAGCATGAAGGCGGCGGCGAGCGCGGGCAGAAGCGAGATGTCGATGCGCATGCGTCTTTCGCGGGTCCGTGGCCGGTTCGTCACAAGGCGGCGGCGAGTTCATCTCAGCCGGCCGAACCGCGCCTTGCGCCGGACTGTGCATCAGCCACCGATGATTCGCGATGAAATCCGCAGCATTTCGGCGTGCAGCGCATCGGCCATGAAGGGCAGCGCCAGCAGGAGGGTCACGAAGATCGCGAGGATCTTCGGCACGAACACCAGCGTCTGCTCCTGGATCTGGGTCAGCGCCTGCACCAGCGAGATCACCACGCCGACCACGAGGCCGACCGCCAGCAGCGGGCCGGAGACCAGCACGATGGTCCAGATCGCCTCGCGGGCGACATCCAGTGTTTCAGCGCCGGTCATTGCAATCAGTCTTTCTTGTTGCGTCATCCTAAGGAGACCGCGAAGCGCGCCGTCTCAAAGAATGTTCCTGGACCCGTGGCCATCCTTCGCGGCTCGCTTGCGCTCGCGCCTCAGGATGACGGCTAATGCGAAATGTCAGATTGGCATCTTCATGATGTCTTC
>JBQCIZ010000386.1:0-6530 GCA_051953235.1 Nitrobacter sp.
CAGATGGTGCGCGAAGTCGCCTCCAAGACCAACGACCTCGCCGGCGACGGCACCACCACCGCGACCGTGCTGGCGCAGGCCATCGTGCGCGAAGGCGCCAAGTCGGTTGCCGCCGGCCTGAACCCGATGGACCTGAAGCGCGGTATCGATATCGCGGTCGCTGCGGTGGTTAAGGACATCGAGAAGCGCGCCAAGCCGGTCGCCTCCTCCGCCGAGGTCGCGCAGGTCGGCACCATCTCGGCCAACGGCGATGCAGCTATCGGAAAAATGATCGCCCAGGCGATGCAGAAGGTCGGCAACGAGGGTGTCATCACCGTCGAGGAGAACAAGTCGCTCGAAACCGATGTCGACATCGTCGAGGGCATGAAGTTCGACCGCGGCTACCTCTCGCCCTACTTCGTCACCAATGCGGAGAAGATGACGGCCGAACTCGAGGATGCCTACATCCTGCTGCACGAGAAGAAGCTGTCCGGCCTGCAGTCCATGCTGCCGGTGCTCGAAGCCGTTGTGCAGTCGGGCAAGCCGCTGCTGATCCTTGCGGAGGACGTCGAAGGCGAAGCGCTGGCGACCCTCGTCGTCAACCGTCTCCGTGGCGGCCTCAAGGTCGCGGCCGTCAAGGCGCCCGGCTTCGGCGATCGCCGCAAGGCCATGCTCGAGGACATCGCGATCCTCACCGGCGGCCAGCTCATCTCCGACGAGCTCGGCATGAAGCTCGAGAGCGTCACCGTGAAGATGCTCGGCCGCGCCAAGAAGGTGGTGATCGACAAGGAGAACACCACGATCGTCAACGGCGCCGGCAAGAAGGCCGACATCGAAGCCCGCGTCGGCCAGATCAAGGCGCAGATCGAGGAAACCACCTCGGACTACGACCGTGAGAAGTTGCAGGAGCGTCTCGCCAAACTCGCGGGCGGCGTCGCGGTGATCCGCGTCGGCGGCGCGACCGAGGTCGAGGTCAAGGAAAAGAAGGACCGCGTCGAGGACGCCCTCAACGCGACCCGCGCGGCCGTGCAGGAAGGCATCGTCCCCGGCGGCGGCACCGCGCTGCTGCGCGCCAAGAAGGCGGTCGGCCGTCTCTCCAACGACAATGCCGACGTGCAGGCCGGCATCAATATCGTGCTGAAGGCATTGGAAGCTCCGGTCCGCCAGATCGCGGAAAACGCCGGTGTGGAAGGCTCGATCGTGGTCGGCAAGATCCTGGACGAGAAGTCCGAAACCTTCGGCTTCGACGCCCAGAACGAGGCTTATGTCGACATGATCGCCAAGGGCATCGTCGATCCGGCCAAGGTAGTGCGCACCGCCCTGCAGGACGCATCGTCGGTCGCGGGTCTGCTCGTCACCACCGAAGCCATGGTCGCCGAGTTGCCGAAGGAGCCGGCGCCGGCGATGCCGGGCGGCGGCGGAATGGGCGGTATGGGTGGCATGGGCTTCTGAGCCGCTGTCACCGGCAGCTACCATCATCGAAGGCCGCCTCCGGGCGGCCTTCTTTTTTGAGCACCGTCACCTTAGGTTATGGCCGGATTCGAACATCGGGGATTGCTGGATGCGCGCGCGCTCACTGTATCTGATCGGCTTGTTTCTGATTTCGCCTGCGCCGCTGCTGGCCCAGAGCAAATTGGCGCCAAAGGCCGCCGGTCCCGAAACGCGCTATTTCACCTCCATCGACGGACTGATGGACGGCAATGCCGATGTGATTCTCAAGGAGACCCGGCAGGGCAAGACCGTTACCGCCGCAACACTGGACGTATGCTATCCGGCCGAAAAGGGGTCGGACCGCAAGGACCGCTTCGTTGTCAATCTCGCGGTGAATGGCGCGACCCTTTCGGGCACTACCCAGAGCATCGGCGACAAGCTGCCGGTGACTGTGAAACTGACCCGGAAACCCACCGGCGACACTTTCGAATTCAAGGGCCAGATCGGCGTCGGCCAGGCCGTGACGGAGGTGACGTCCACCGACAACTCCGATCTCAGCGAGAGCGAATTCAACGAGAACCAGACCACCGATGACGGCATCAATGCCGCGCCGAAGGATTTTACGGAAGTATCTCCCGAAGCGCTGGCTGTGAAGGTGAAGCTCGACGCGGCGGACGATCTCCTCAAGGGGTTGCGAGGAAAGAATGTCGAGGTTGCGCTGAACAGCCTCAGCGTGACCTGCGAGGAGCTTCGCGCTGGCACGCAGGTCATCAACATCAATGTCGATCCGGAGCGCGCGCCTGCCTTGCTCGCTCAGCTCAAGGCATCGCCCGGCGTCACCTCCGCCGGATGGAGCAGCGGCATTTTCGATATGGAGCGCACCATCCGCTTCCCGTCGGCCGAATGGCGCGACGGCAGCAAGCTCAATCGCGACAAGCTCGCCGCCGCGATCTCGGGCGTGCTGGAAAAGACCCTCTCCGCAAAACCGGTATCGGCGAAATGGAGCGACGACACCGGCAAGCTGATACTCACCTTCAAGCGTCCGAGCCCCGTCGCTCCCGCCCTTGGGCTGACCGACACCATCGAGGTGATCGCGCTGTCCGGCCCCGACAAACCCGGTGGTTCCGACCATATGATGCTCTGGGTAGGAAGCCCGTCGACGACCACGGCGGACGAATCCGCCGGGCCGCGGCTCGCCCTCGTCGATCAGTCGGAGGGTGATGAGGAAGGCGGCGAGGACGACGAGACCGGCTCGATCGATGCGCTGGCGAACCGGTTCAAGGCCCAGCGCTGGAACGCCGACAAATCGGCCTGGAAATAGCAGCCCGGCTTTCCGCCGTACGGGATGCGCCGCGGCGTGCGGCCTGCGATCTTGCAGAGCTGCCATTCGCCCGCCGAGGCGCATTTGACATGCCATCCCGCAGCGGCAATGAACATATTCGATACAGGAAGGCCGCGGGATTTTCGGGTTGATGACGCGCTATGATGTAGTGGTGATTGGCGCGGGCCTGGGCGGTCTGACGGCGGGAGCGATCCTAGCACGCGAGGGACGCAAGGTTCTCGTCATCGAGCGCAGCAACTCCGTGGGCGGCGCAGCCTCGAGCTACAAGGTCGGCGATCTCTTCGTCGAAGGCTCGCTGCATGAAACGAGCGATCCACGTGATCCACGCGATCCCAAGCACGGTCTGCTGACCCGCGCCGGCGTCCTCGACAAGGTGACGTGGTCGCCGAGCGACGTTTTCTATGAAGTTCGCGGCGGCCCGATCGGCTCGCCGCTCGTGCTGCCCGCGAGCCTCGACGGCGCGCGCACGGCGTTGATCGCGCGTTTTCCGGAAAGCTCCGCCGGCATCGAACACATCATGCGGGAGATCGAACAGGACATTCCCGACGCAGAGCAAACGGTCTCGCTGACGCAGAAACTCGACACGCTGTTCGGCGGCAACGAAGCCGTCAAATGCGCGCTCGCGGCCAACCTCGCCTACTATCATGACGATCCGGCGACGCTGTTGTGGAGCCACTTCGCAGCGGCGCAAGGCCACTACCTCCGCAGCGGTCCTTGTTTCGTGAATGGCGGCTCGCAGCGGCTCTCGAGCGCGCTCGCGCGCGCCATCAAGACAGCGGGCAGCGATGCCATGTTGCGGCGGGCCGTGAGCCACGTCGCGCCCGGCGCCAGCGGCCTCCATACGATCACGCTTACCGCCAAGGATGGCAGCGATCCCAAGACCGTCGAAGCCGCCTGCGTCATCAGCAACGCCGCGCCCGAGGCACTGGCCGCACTGCTGCCCGCCGATGCCGCAGCGCGGCTGCGCAAGCACTACGCTCCGATGGCACCATCGATTTCGCTGTTTGCCCTGACGCTCGGGCTGTCGCGGCCGCCACGCGAGGTCGGCTTCACAAGCTATTCGACGCAGTTGCTGCCGTCATGGATGACGCATCTTGCGGACTATGCGGGCGGCACCACGCTGATGGCGGACGAGCCGGGCGACCGGATGCCGCCGATGGCGATGGTGGATTACAGCGCGATCGATTCAGGCGTTCCCGCCCCGCCGCACGTGGTATCGATCTTCGGCGCCGACCGGCTATCGAACTGGGACAGCTCCGACATGGTTCGCTATCGCGAGAAGCGCGCGCGATGGCAGACGGCGATCGTCGGCTATCTCGATGGACACTATCCCGGACTGGCGCGCGCGGTGATCGCCTCGTCGTTCAACACGGCGCTGTCCACCCGGCAATATCTCAACGCACCGGAAGGCGCCGTGTACGGCTTCGCGCCGACCGTCGCGCAGGGCGAGACCGCACGTTCGCCACAGACGCCCATCGACGGACTTTATCTCTCGTCCGCCTACGCCAACACCGGCGGCTATACGGGCGTCATCCAGGCCGGCGCCGCGTGCGCGGACATGATTCTGCAGAACGGCCGCTAGTTCGTATTGAGGTGGAAGCGCAGCGTCGCCGGTCCGACGAACGAGACGGAATCGCCCTGACGTTTCCAGGTCTCGACGACGGCGAGAGCCGCGACCAGGTTGTCGTCGGCCTCGGCTTTATCCGGCGCACAGGCGCGATCTTCCAGCGGGCCAGGCGCAAAAATGACGGTGTTGCCCGCGACCGAGAACTGCCCCTTGCCGCTCTTGCACCATAGATCGAGCTTGGCTTCGCCGCTCTCGCCAATCTCCAGCGTCGGTACCCGCCTCGAACCCGGCATCGGCTTCGCGTCCAGCGTCATCTCGAGACCGAACGGAAACCCCTCCTGCGCCGATACTGCATTGACCCCGCCGAAGGCGATCATAACGGCGGCGACACAAGACAAAAACCAAAACCTTGAACCCATCTGCCCTCGTCGAATACGGATCGGAATGCGCAGGAGAACCAGCGCCGTTCTACAGCGCCGATTCCATGACGTGAAGTCCTGACATTTGTGGCCGAAATTCGCCCGACCTGTCCAAACATTCATGAAGTCCGCATTGACCCGGCAAATGCGCGCCTTAATGCTCGATATCGTCAGGTCACATCCTCGCGATGCGGGATGGCCCGTGCGCTGCCAGGCGACGATCATGCTAGATTTGGCTGAACAATTGCGACCATGACTCTATTTGACGCCACGATCCTTGATCCCTCCAAGCGATTTACAATCATTCCCGGAGACATCCAGCAGTGAAGACCCTCGGTACAACGCTGAAAACCGTATGGCGAATCGCCTCACCCTATTTCCGCTCCGAGGACAAATGGGCGGGGCTCGCCCTTCTCGTCGTGGTCATCGCCATCGAACTCGGCACCGTCGCCATCGACGTGCTTCTCAACCAGTGGCGCAACCGCTTCTACAACGCGCTGCAGGAGCACAACTGGAACAGTTTCGTCTCCGAGTGCATCTATTTCAGCGTGGTCGTCGCCATCTTTATCGTCATCGCTGTCTACCAGCTCTACCTCAATCAATGGCTGCAGATTCGCTGGCGCAACTGGATGACCAGGCACTACCTTCGCGACTGGCTCAGCAACGCCAATCACTACCGGATGCAACTCGAAGGCGACGTCGCCGACAACCCGGACCAGCGTCTGACCGACGATATCAAGATGTTCGTCGAGCAGACCCTGTCGCTCGGTCTCGGTTTGCTGAATTCCGTCGTGACCTTGGTATCGTTTATCGTCATCCTCTGGGGCTTGTCGGCGGCGGCACCACTGCATCTGTTCGGCCACCAGTACAATATTCCGGGCTATCTGGTCTGGGGCGCACTGATCTACGCTATCGTCGGCACGGTGCTCACGCATCTGATCGGAAAGCCGTTGATCGGGCTCGATTATCGTCAGCAACAATTCGAAGCCGACTTCCGCTTCAACCTGGTGCGGGTTCGGGAAAATTCCGAACAGATCGCGCTGCTGCACGGCGAGGCAGCCGAGCGCGAGCGACTGACCGGGAAATTCGGACTGATCATCGACAACTGGATCGGGATCATGAAGCGGACCAAGAAGATCACCGCCTTCACCGCGAGCTACTCCCAGGCCACGCAGATCATTCCCTACATTCTGGTGGCGCCCGCCTATTTCGCCAACAAGACCCAGCTCGGCGGCATGATGCAGGCGGCATCGGCCTTTCTCAGCGTTCAGGGCGCGCTGTCGTTTTTCGTCAGCGCGTACCGGCAACTCGCGCTCTGGCAGTCGATCGTGATGCGGCTTGACGGGTTCGAACAATCCATCGCAAAGGCCAACGCGCTGGGCGCGCAAAGCGGGATCGCCAATCTGTCGCCCGGCGGATCCGACATCGCGCTCGACGACCTGCTGGTGCAATTGCCCAACGGCAAGCCGCTGGTCTCCGCCGATGGCTTCCACTTCCGTAACAAGGCCCGCACGCTGGTCAGCGGCCCCTCCGGGTCGGGCAAGTCCACGCTGTTTCGCGCCATCGCCGGCATCTGGCCGTTCGGCACGGGAAAGATCGCGATCCCCGCCAATGCGACGCTGATGATGTTGCCGCAGCGGCCGTATTTTCCGATCGGATCGCTGCGGGCGGCGATCGCCTATCCTGCCGAGGTCGGCGCCTTCGATTCGAAAGAGGTCGCCGCAGCGGTGACCGCCGTCGGATTGCCCGCCCTGACGGCTCGTCTTGAGGAAGACGACCACTGGAACAGGAT
>JBQCIZ010000387.1:0-8651 GCA_051953235.1 Nitrobacter sp.
CAAGAAGATCGGCCTGATGCTCGACCTCGGCTTCGGCGATGCGCTGGAAGCGCCGGTGCGGGAGACTGTGGTGCAGGCGGCGAGCGCGTTCGAGGCGGCAGGAGCCATCGTCACCGAGGTGCCGACGGTGCTGACCCGCGACATGCTCGACGGGCTCGATCATTTCTGGCGTGCGCGCTCGTGGGACGATCTGTTGCGGATGCCCGCCAACGTACGGGCGAAGGCCCTGCCCTACATTTATGCGTGGGCGGAATCCGGCTCAAAACTCTCGGGCGTCGACGTCGTCAGGGGCTTCAACGCCACCATGGCGATCCGCGCTGCCGCGGCAAAGCTGTTCGCCGAGTACGACTACGTGATCTCGCCGGTATCGCCGGTGGTGAAATTCCCCGCCGAGTTCGCAGCCCCCCGCAACGATCCGATGAAGCCGTTCGAGCACATCACCTATACCGTAACGTGGAACATGTCGGAGAACCCGGCCGTGTCCATCAACGGCGGCTACGATGCCGACGGCTTCCCGATCGGCGTGCAGATCATCGGCCGCCGCTTCGACGACCGCGGCGTACTGGCGATGGCGAAGGCGTTCGAAGGCCTGCGCGGTCCGCAAAAACCGTGGCCGGCGCCGCCGAGGAGATAAAAACATCGTCGTCATCCTGAGGTGCGCGCCTCTTCAGCGCGCCTCGAAGGATGCGTCCGCAACCCTGTCATCCTTCGAGGCTCGCTTCGCTCGCACCTCGGGATGACGACACAAATAAAAGAGAAGGATCCCCACCCATGGCCTATGAAACAATCAAATACGAGGTCGCCGAGCACATCCTCACCATCACGCTGAACCGGCCCGACAAGCTCAACGCGTTCAACGCCACGATGATGACCGAGCTGATCGACGCCTTCGACAAGGCGGACGCCGACGACGATGTGCGCGCGATCATCGTGACGGGCGCAGGGCGCGGCTTCTGCGCCGGCGCCGACCTCTCCTCGGGCGCCGACACCTTCGATCGCGACGCCAGGCGCGGTCCGGTGAAGCGACTCGCCGACGGCAAGGTCGATTACAGCGATCCCAACGTGCGCGACGGCGGCGGCCAGGTGACGCTACGTATCTTCAAGTGCCTGAAGCCCGTGATCGGCGCCATCAACGGCGCAGCGGTCGGTATCGGCGTCACCATGCAACTGCCCATGGATATCCGCATCGCGAGCGTCGACGCCCGGTTCGGCTTCGTGTGTTCCCAGCGCGGCAGCGTGCCGGAGGCCGCATCGAGCTGGTTCCTGCCGCGCATCGTCGGCATCTCGCAGGCGCTGGAATGGTGCTACTCGGGCCGGGTGTTTCCGGCGGACGAGGCGCTGGCCGGACGGCTCGTCAGCAAGGTCGTGCCCGCCGATGAACTGATGACCACGTCGCGCGCGCTGGCGCGCAGCTTTATCAACAAGACCGCGCCGGTTTCGGTTGCGCTGATCCGTCAGATGATGTGGCGCATGCTGGGCGCGGACGACCCGATGGAAGCGCACAAGGTGGACAGCCGCGGCATCTACGCGCGCGGACGTTCGGAGGACGTCAAGGAAGGCGTGATGTCGTTCCTCGAAAAGCGCCCCGCGCAATTCAAGAACAAGGTGTCATCGGACATGCCCGACTATTTCCCTTGGTGGGACGAGCGCGGGTATAAGTGAAGTCTTCACCTCTCCCCGCGCGCGGGGAGAGGGAGAACTCACTCCATCATCAGCGCCACCCGGCCGATCGCCTTGCGGTCGATCAGGAGCCGCATCGCCTTGGCAACGTCCGGCAGCGGCAGGCGGTGCGAGATGTTGGGCCGAATGTGACCGCCCTCGGCCCAGCCGAACAGCGTTCTGATCCGCTCCTCGCCGAGCACGGGATTTTTGCGCACCGCCTCCCCCGCGCGCACGCCGAGCACGCTCGCGCCCTTGATCAGGACGAGATTGGTTTTCGCAAGGCCGATACCGCCCGTGAATCCGATCACGCAGACCCGTGCCCCCCAGGCAATGCAGCGCAGGCTCAGCTCAAACGTCTCGCCGCCGACGGGATCGAACACCACGTCGGCCCCCTTGCCCTCGGTAATGCGCTTGACCGCGTCGCGAAACGGCTCGCGCGAGGACAGCACCAGATGATCGGCGCCGCGCGCTTTCGCGACAGCCAGCTTCTCCTCGCTCGACGCCACCGCGATCACGGTTGCACCCAGCACCTTGCCGATCTCGACCGCCGCAAGACCGACGCCGCCGCCGGCGCCATGCACCAGCAGCACTTCGCCACGCGCGATCTGTGCGCGATCCACCAGCGCGTGATAGGCCGTGCCGTGCGCCGCGAGGAACGTGGCCCCTTCGGTATAATCGAACGCCTTCGGCAGCGGCGTCAGTTGCGCGGGCGAGATCACGACCTCCTCCGCGAACGCGCCATGCCGCAGCTTGACGATCACCTTGTCGCCGACATGAAAACCTTTCGCGCCCGCTCCCACCTCGACGACATCTCCGGCGGCCTCCATGCCTGGCGTGAACGGCAGTTCCGGCTTGAGCTGATATTCGCCGGCAGCCATCAGCACGTCCGGAAAATTCAGCCCGGCGGCCCGCACCGCGACGCGGATATTGTCCGCACCGAGCGGCTGCGACGGAAACTCTTCAAGACGCAGGCCCTCCGGCGGCCCCAGTTCGCGGCAGACGACGGCACGCGGCATCACGCAGCCTTCTTCCGCTGCAGAGCTTCGCGGATCAGCGGCAGGCGATCGTTGCCGAAATACATGTCGGTCTTGTCGATGAAGATGGTCGGCGACCCGAACCCGCCCCGCGCAATCACCTCATCAGTGTTTGCCTTGAGCTGATCCTTGATCGCCTGCTCGCCGATGCCTGCGAAGAATTTCTGCGGATCGACACCCGCGCGCTTGCACACCTCGGTCAGCACGGCATCCTGCGAGATATCCTTGTCCTCACCCCAATAGGCCTCGAACACCGCTTTCGCGAACGGCACCATCGCCGCTGATTTTTCCTGCCCAAGCCAGATACAGCCGCGCATCGCCTTGACGCTGTTCACCGGGAAGACCGTCGGCGGCATCCTGATGGCGAGACCCGCCGAGCGCGCCCAGTCGGCGAGATCCTTCTTCATGTAGCGCGCTTTCGGCACCACCGGCTTCTCGCGCGAGGCATAGACGCTCGGGTTGACGCTGTTGAAGATGCCACCGACCAGGATCGGCCGCCACGACATCTCCACGCCGAACTCCTTCGCCAGCGGCTGGATGTTGTGGAAAGCGAGATAGGTCCACGGACTGGAACAGTCGAAGAAGAATTCGATCATGGGTTCTCCTTGGTTTTCGTCATGGCCGGACTTGTTCCGGCCATCCACGTCTTGATTATCGATACATTGTAAGACGTGGATGCCCGTGACAAGCACGGGCATGACGCGATTATAGTGACGGCGACTTCGCTGAGAGCGCCTTCGCCGCCTCCCCGAACATGTTCTTGCGCGCTTCCTCGTCGAACGGCTCCTTGACGAACTTGCCGATGGCAAGGCCCGCCTGCACTTGCGGCCTCGCGCGCACCGCCGCGTACCAGCGCTTGACGCCCGGATAATCGTCGAGCGTAAAACCCTGCGCCTTGTGGGTCATGGTCCAGGGGAAGCAGGCGATGTCGGCGATGGAATAGTCCTCCCCCGCGACGTAGGCGCCCGTCTTCTGCAGTTGCCGGTCGAGCACGCCATAGAGCCGCGCGGCTTCGTCGCGATAGCGCGTGATGGCGTAGGGAATCTTTTCCGCCGCATAGAGCGCGAAATGACCGTGCTGGCCGAGCATCGGCCCAAGCCCGCTCATCTGCCACATCACCCATTGGATCACTTTGGTTCGGCCCCGCATGTCCTTCGGTAGAAAGCGGCCGGTCTTCTCGGCGAGATAAATCAGGATCGCGCCGGTCTCGAACACCGAAAACGGCTCGCCGCCGTCGACGGGGTCATGATCGACGATGGCGGGAATGCGGTTGTTGGGGCTGATCGCCAGAAATTCGGGACGGAACTGCTCGCCAGCGCGGATGTTCACAGGGATCACATTGTAGGGCAGCCCCAATTCCTCCAGCATGATCGAGATTTTCCAGCCAGTCGGCGTCGGCGCGTAGTGCAGGTCGATCATGGCGGCTCCGGATCAGATTGGTTGAGCCGATGTTAGCTGGAGTGTCGATCCGTGCCAGCGAATTCCGTGTCATGGCCGGGCTTGTCCCGGCCATCCACGTCTTGCTAACTGTCGCTCAAGAAAGACGTGGATGCCCGGCACGTCTGCGCGAAGATCCGCTTCGCGCTCTTGCCCGGGCATGACAGCGTCAACGGGAGGGCCGTCACATGTTGTTTCCCACCACCAATGCCGGCTCGCTGCCGAAGCCTGAATGGCTGGCGGAGCCCAACATGCTCTGGGCGCCGTGGAAGTCCGAAGGCGCGGAACTCGCCCGCGCCAAGCGCGACGCCACGCTGCTCGCCGTGAAGCTGCAGGAGGATGCCGGCGTCGACATCGTCACCGACGGCGAAATGGCGCGGCAGCATTTCGTGCACGGTTTCCTCGCCAACATCGACGGCATCGACTTCGCGCACAAGGTTGAGATGGGAATCCGCAACGACCGCTACAAGGCGATGGTGCCGCAAGTCGTCGCGCCGGTGCGGCTCAAGGGCCGCGTCCACGCCGACGAGGCGCGCGCCGCCCGCGCGCATACCGCGCACAAGCTGAAATTCACCCTGCCCGGCCCGATGACCCTGATCGATACCATCGCGGATAAATATTATGGCGACCGCGTCAAGATGGCGTTCGCGTTTGCCGAACTGTTGAACGAGGAAGCCAAGGCGCTGCAGGCCGACGGCGTCGACGTCATCCAGTTCGATGAGCCCGCGTTCAACGTCTACATGGATCAGGTCCGCGACTGGGGCATCACTGCGCTGGAACGCGCCGCGCAGGAACTGACCTGCGCCACCGCGGTTCACATTTGTTATGGCTACGGCATCAAGGCCAACACCGATTGGAAAAAGACGCTCGGCGGCGAGTGGCGGCAATACGAGGAGACGTTCCCGAGCATCGCCGCAAGTTCGATCCAGCAGGTCGCCATCGAATGCCGCAACTCGCGCGTGCCCCTGGAATTGCTCGGCCTGCTCAAGGGCAAGACGATCCAGGCCGGTGTCATCGACGTCGCCAGCGACGAGGTCGAGACGCCGGAGGATGTGGTGAAGACGATCGAGGCCGTGATGAAGCACGTGCCGAGGGACAAGATCGTCGCCACCACCAATTGCGGCATGGCACCGATGCGCCGCGACATCGCCGAAGCAAAATTGAACGCGCTTGGCGCGGGCGCGAAACTGGCGCGGCAGAAACTGGCATGATGCTGCGACTGCTGACGACGATCGCCGCCGTGGCGGCGTTCACTTCGCATGCCTCGGGAACAATGCCCCGCGCTGCCGACCGGCACGTGCTGCATCATTGTGAAAATGTGCTCGCACATGCCGCCAAGGCTGCACGTGCGGCCAAGAAGCAGCGCGGCGGTGCTGCCGAAGTCGACCGATGCCGGATGGTCATCCGGGAGTTCGTCTCGCGCGACTCCCGCATGACAGTGGATCAGAATGGAAAGATGATGCGGTGAGGTGCCGCGAAGCAGCGCAACAGTACGCGTCATCCTGAGGTGCGAGCCGTGCGATGCCCTTGCATCGCTCTGGCGAGCCCCGAAGGATGACCTTACGCGCGGCCCATCCTTCGAGACGGCCGCTCACGCGGCCTTCTCAGGATGACGCCCTCCGTTTCAACACGCTCTCATGCAGCGCCGGCCTGTAACCGGCCATCAGCGCCCGCACCATGGACGGCGGCGTGATCAGCTTTGCATCGACCAGCGGCGTATCGACCTCACGATAGCCGCCGAACGACCAGCGCAGCGGCCGCCCTTCCGCAATCACAAAACTTTCCTCCCCTGCCTGCACCATCGCGCCATCGGGCAATTCGCTCAGCGGCATTGGCAACGAGTGCAACCGTTTAACGCGGCGATCGAGCCGTTCGGCATGAAGCATGGCATCGATCTCGGGCGCCCGCAAAGCGCTGGTGCGATTGCCGCGCTGCCATGCCGCGCGAAACGCGTTGGCGTCGTCGCGCCGGCAATAGAAACACGGGCGATGTCCGGCGGCGAATGCGGTGACTTCATCGAGAAAAAACAGCTCGGTCCAGCTTTGCGTGCCCATCACGTCGCGCCGCCGCCCGCGAAATTCGCAGACACAGACGATCCACGCCTTCGTGGTCCAGCGCCGCTTCAAAAGCGTGCGCGTCGCCGGATCGTGGATGATGCCGCGATTGCCCGTGAAGGTGCCGCGGGCGGAGGTCGCGACGATCTCGCCCAGCGGGGTGACGCGATTTTGCAGGGGCAAGGCCATCCTCCAAAGTTTGCGTCATCCTGAGGTGCTCTCGCGAAAGCGAGAGCCTCGAAGGATCGCAATGCAGGAACCGCCATCCTTCGAGGCGCGCAAGAGCGCGCACCTCAGGATGACGGGCAATCACGCCGCGCCGTCGCGCATCGGCGGCTGGAACGACAGGCCGAGATCCCAGGGAAAATAGATCCATGTGTCCTGCGACACCTCGGTGATGAAAGTGTCGACCAGCGGTCGTCCTTTGGGCTTGGCGTAGACGGTGGCGAAATGCGCATCCGGAATCATGGCGCGCACAACGCGCGCAGTGGCGCCGGTATCGACGAGATCGTCGACGATCAGGAGTCCCTTGCCGGTGCCGCCGCCAAGTTTCGCCGTTGCCTCGGAGATTCCCTTCAGCACCTTCAATTCACTCTGCCGGGTGTGGTCGTAGCTCGCGATGCAGACGGTATCGATGACGCGGATGCCGAGTTCGCGCGCCACGATGGCCGCCGGCACCAGACCGCCGCGCGTGATCCCCACGACGGCAAGAAACGGCCCGGCCTCGTTCAGCCGCCACGTCAGCGCGCGGCAGTCGCGGTGGAACTGATCCCATGAAACCGGAAAGGCCCTGTCGGGAACGGTGTTCATCTCTGTCCTTCCAACACCCACGACGTCATCCTGAGGAGCGAGCGGCGCTTGTGCCGCAAGCCCCGAAGGACGAGCCGTCCATATGTCGTCGCCCTTCGAGGCGCACCGAAGACGGCGCACACCTCCAGCGACAACGATATAGTCGTTGCGCGGGGGTGACGACAATTGAACCTACTGCGCCGCCTTCATCCCTGCTAGCATCGCCTTCACCGCATCCATGGCAGCAGTCAGCTTGGCCTGGTCGCGCGAACGCACCACGAGGCTGGTGTTCGGCTTGCCGTTCTCGTCGAGGAACGGATAGCTGCCGATAATGGTGTCGGGATGCGCTTCCGCGATGGCGCGCAGCGGCGTGCCGACATCGCCCTCGCGGGCATCGGCGCGCACCGACTCCGACAGCATCCGCGTACCCGACTGCAGCCGCGGCGCGACGATGTCCATCATCGCCTGCATGATCGAGGGCACGCCCGCCATGGTGATGACGTTGCCGATCTTGAAGCCCGGCGCCAAAATGGTCGCGCTCTGGATCAGCTCGGCGCCATCGGGAATACGCGCCATGCGCAACCGCGCCTCGTTCAGCTCGCCCGGATTCTTGAACCGCTCCTTGAAGCGCGCCACCACCTCGGGATGATGATCGATGCCGACGCCGAACGCCTTGGCGATGCTGTCAGCAGTAATGTCGTCATGGGTCGGCCCGATGCCGCCGGTGGTGAAGACATAGGTATAGCGCGCACGTAGCGCGTTCAGCGCGGCGATGATATCGGCTTCGTCGTCGGCGACGACGCGGACTTCCTTGAGGTCGATCCCGATATTGGTCAGGTACTCGGCGATGAAGCCGATGTTCTTGTCCTTGGTCCGTCCGGACAGGATTTCGTCCCCGATCACCAGAATACCCGCGGTGATGATGTCGCTCATGACCTCTCCTCGCCGTCAGCGGGACCGTTGTCCTCGCCCGCGGGCCTCCCGCCCGCGTCATCCAAAATCCTGCTCGCCCAACCTGCCGAAGTCACGTGGGTTTGCCGCCAAAACAAGCACCGTCCCGCCGAATTTTCGGGCACGGGGCCGGACATCCCTGGGAAATGCCCGCCCTGAATGCATATCGTGCTGGCGCGGCCCTTGCTAGCACCCCGTCAGGTCATGCAGTCTTGTGCGTGGCGAATGGGACGGTCGGTGCATGGCAGTAGCGTTCGACGAAATGAACGGTCCCGGCGGCGATCTGCGCCCGGCCTATCTGGCGCTCTCCCGATGGCTCGAGGAGACGCCGCCGGACGCACTGGAATATCGCCGGCAGGAGGCCGAACTGCTGTTCCGGCGCATCGGCATCACCTTCGCCGTCTATGGCGATGCCGAATCCACCGAACGGCTGATTCCGTTCGACGTGATCCCCCGCATCCTGTCCGGCAAGGAGTGGACGCTGCTGGACAAGGGGCTGAAGCAACGGGTCCGCGCTCTGAACATGTTTTTGCGCGACATCTATCACGGCCGCGAAGTGCTGCAGGCGAAGATCGTTCCCGACGATCTGATCTTCCAGAACCCGGTGTTCCGGCCCGAGATGAACGGCCAGGACGTGCCGCACGACATCTACGTCCATATCGCGGGCATCGACATCATCCGCACCGAGCCCGAAAATTTCTACGTGCTGGAGGACAACGCGCGC
>JBQCIZ010000388.1:0-2597 GCA_051953235.1 Nitrobacter sp.
GGTGCCGATCCAGCGGGTGATGTGGCCCTCCTCATCGCGCGCGGGCACGGCGCGCGCCAGGAACCAGCGGTACGCGCCGTCGGCGCCGCGCAGCCGGAATTCGATCTCGTAGGGCTCGCCGGTGGCGATCGTATGGGCCCATGCGGCGGTCGCCACATCCAGGTCATCGGGATGGACGACCTTTCCCCATTCATCGCCGTCGAGTTCTCCCGGGCGCGCGCCGGTGTATTCATAGACGCGCGGATTGAACCAGTTGAGCGCGCCGTCGGGCGTTGCCGTCCAGACGTGATGCGGCACCGCCTCCGCCAGCGTCCGGAATTCCTCCTCGCGCTGGCGAATGGCGCGCTCCGCTTCGACCTGATCGGTGATGTCGGTATGGGCGCCGACCAGCCGGATGGGATTGCCGTCGGAATCGCGCTCGATCACCGACCGCACGGAAATCCAGCGGATTTCGCCGTCGCTCGGGCGGATGATGCGATAGCGCACGGAATATTCGTGGTCTCCGCCTCGCACCGCATCGATGAACTGGCCCTCGGCGGCGGCACGATCGTCGGGATGGACGCGACGAACCCAGTCCTCGTGAGTCTCATGGACGGCTTCCGGCGGCAGGCCGTGGATGGTCAGGTATTCCGGCGACCTGCGATTGCGGAAACCGGTGCGCAGATCGACCTCGAGCCCGCCGATCTGGCCGATCGCCTGGACTCGCGCGAGTTCGGCCTCGCGCTCGAGCAACGCGACCTTGGCCAGATGCTCGCGGGTGACGTCGCGGCACACCACGAGAACCCCGCCGACGCCTTCGCCCTCGTCGATCGGGCTATATCCATAGGTCCAGTAGACCTGCTCGAGCCTGCCATGCCGGGTGACCGGAACGAGCTGATCCTCGTTCCAGGTCGGCCCCTGCCCCGACATCACGTGCTCGATCTGGGGGCCGATGATGGGCCAGATTTCCGCCCAGCACTCCCGACCCTTTTGCCCGAGGGCGCTGGGGTGCCGTTCCGGGCCCATGGTCTGGCGATAGGCATCGTTGTAGAACTGGATCAGGTCCGGACCCCACCAGATGAACATGGGGTGGTTGGTGTTGAGCAGGATGCGGACGGCGGTTCGCAAGCTCTGCGGCCAGGTTTCGGGCGAACCGACCGGCGTACCGGCCCAGTCGAACCCGCGCATCAAATCGCCCATCTCCCCGCCGCCGGCGAGGAAGCTCCCAGAACTCAAACTCGTCTTGTCCAGCATTGAACGGGCAGATCGTTGGGCAAGCCGGTCCTGCAGGGTGATCCAGGATATCGGATGCCGGTCGCGTCAGGTCACAATCGGACCAAAACGTGGCACCCTGCCATTTGGTTCCATTTTATTTTTGCAGCTGGCAAGATTGTCCGGCTCGCGCACGGGGCAGCGCCCCGTCAGGGCTCGTTAACACTATCGATCGGCCCGGGCGGGCGGCACAGGAGCAAGGCACCCATGGCATTTTCGGTCGACCTCTTCTTCTCCTTCCGCAGTCCCTACAGCTACCTCGCCTTGACCGGAACGCGGCGGATGGTGGCCGCCTGGGACGTCGAGGTGACGCTGCGCCCGGTCTATCCGCTGGCCGTCCGCGTCCCCAGCTTCTTCAAGCGCGCCAATCCGCAATTCGCCAAATATGTCGTGCTCGACAGCAGCCGCGTGGCGCGGCGCGAGGGCATTCCGTTCCGTTTTCCGCGGCCCGACCCGATCGTGCAGGACATGACCACGCTCGATGTCGCGGCCGAGCAGCCCTATATCCACCGGCTGACCCGGCTCGCCGCCGCGGCGCAGCTCGAGGGCCGATCGCTCGCCTTCACACAAGCCATCGCGCCGGTGCTGTGGGACGGCAGCGTCAAGGGCTGGAACGAAGGCGATCACGTGGCCCGCGCGGCGAGCGCGGCCGGCTTCGATCTCGCGACGCTCGACGCCGCGATCGCCACAGACCCCGATCGCTATGAGGGCGTCATCTCCGGTAACGAACGCGATCACGCCGCTTCCGGCCACTGGGGCGTGCCGACCTTCGTGTTCGAGGGCGAACCGTTCTTCGGCCAGGACCGGATCGATCTTCTGATCTGGCGGATGGAAAGCAGGGGCCTGACGCGCAGGCCGGGATAACTAGAGCGTTCTCGAGCGAAGTGGAAACCGGTTCGCGTGAAGAAAACGCGTCAAAACGACAGAGCCTGCGGATAAATATTTCTCGTCGGAAATAGATGGAAGGCCCCGGCTCGACAGCCACATCAAGGCCGGGGCCTTCGCCTTCTGTTCTGGAATGCGGCGCGATCTCTAACGCGAAGTCATTAAAATTCTATGCGGGACTCGGAGCGCGGCGCATCCACATGAGCAGCGCGGCGCTCACTGTGATCGACAGCGCGATCAGCGTCAGCGTCACTCCGAGCGCGAACCGCGGTGCATGCACGGCCTGAGCGGCGAAATAGACCGCGCCGAACGCCGCGACGCCGGCGGCATTGCCGATCTGGGTCGTGGTGCCGTAGAGCCCCGAAGCCGACCCCGCACTGGCCGGTTTGACGGTGGCGAGCACCGCGCTCGACAGCGGCGCCATCACGAGCCCCTGCCCGTAACCGAACACGACGAGCGGC
>JBQCIZ010000389.1:0-3474 GCA_051953235.1 Nitrobacter sp.
TGGACTGGGCAAGGCCCACACCCCTCGCCACCCGCGCCTCCGCCGGCGTCAGATCGAACAGCCCCTGCAGCACCTCGGCCGTCGGCACCGCAGCCCGATCGACCGGCGTAATCAGAAGCAGCATGGCGGACTGGCTGAAGATATCGTGCGCCGCCCCGCGAACCGGCACGACGTGGACGATCATCGGCGGCCGCTCATCCTCTGCGGGAAGCGGGATCGAGGCCGATCCCATCGTCAACCCACCACCACGGTATTGCGCGAGTGTGGCCGCCAGCAGTCCGTCCGCATTGCCGTTCGTCAACACCACCCGATTCCGGCGATCCTGTGCAACGGCCGGGATGAGTGCCTGAAACAGCGCGTTCGCGGCGAGAATACCGCCATTGTGCCGCAGCACAGCGGCCGGCAGGCCCATGGCTTGCAACGCCTCGGCTTGCGCCCTCGCCTGCTCGAAGCCGATGCGAAATGCGAGCAGGGATGCGCGCGCCAGATGCGGCCGCAACGTATCGAGAAAGGCGACGGTCTCGCGTGGGACCGGCCCATCGTCCTGATGCCGCTCGAAAACGGCCCCGATGAAATCTCCGCTTGGGCTGTGGATCATGGTCGCAGCCATGTAGCCGATGCCGTGCGGACGAAAGAAGTTGGCGTAGACCTCATTCGTTGCAATCTCCTCGTCGGTGAGGAGATCGCCGTCATTGATGAAGCCGGGGTGATTGAGCGCCAGTGCGCGCGGAAGCCTGGGATCGCGCGCCGCCCAGCCGTCGTTCATGAACTCGTCGACCGCATGGGCGAGATTGGGAGAACTGATCAGGCGATCATAACCATTCCGCGCAGCCAACAGGACTCCGCCGGATCCCTTGACGCGTTCCGAAACCCTGCTCAGGACATCGGGCCACAGGGTCGGCACGGCCGCCGCTTCATAAATACTTTCAATCAGATCTTCGGCCATGGCCGTTCGGAAAGTTGCAAAATCCAAAAGACTTTACCTGAACCTGCATCCGTCCTCCATCGTTGCCGCAATTAATGATCAACGCGCGAGAATTAACGCGCGAGCATGAAAAAAGGCCGGCTTGCGCCGGCCTTTTTCACTGATGTTGTGGTGGAACCCGGTCCGGATCACTCCGCGGGGGGCAACGCCAACGGTTCCGCTTCGGGGGCCGCAGGCGTGATCGCCGCCTGCTTCTCGCGCTCGTCGAGGATCAGCTTGTCGCGCTTCATCGCGACCTCGCGGATCTTGGCCATCGAGGCGCCGGTTCCCGCCGGGATCAGGCGGCCGACGATGACGTTCTCCTTGAGGCCTTCCAGCGGATCCACCTTGCCGTTGACTGCGGCTTCGGTAAGGACGCGGGTCGTCTCCTGGAACGACGCCGCCGAGAAGAACGAGCGGGTCTGCAGGCTCGCCTTGGTGATGCCGAGCAGCACCGGGGTTCCGGTCGCGGGCTTCTTGCCCTCTTCCTTCGCCTTGGCGTTGATCTGGTCGAACTCGATCTTGTCGATCTGCTCGCCCGAGATCATGTCGGTCTCGCCCTGGTCGGTGATCTCCACCTTCTGCAGCATCTGACGGACAATCACCTCGATGTGCTTGTCGTTGATGAGCACGCCCTGCAGCCGGTAGACCTCCTGGATTTCGTTGACCAGATAGGCAGCGAGTTCCTCGATGCCCTTGATCGCCAGAATGTCGTGCGGTGCCGGATTGCCCTCGACGATGAAGTCACCCTTCTCGACGATGTCGCCATCCTGCAGATGGATGTGCTTGCCCTTCGGAATGAGGTACTCGCGAGTCTCCTCGTTCTTGTCGACCGGCTCGATCGAGATACGGCGCTTGTTCTTGTAGTCGCGGCCGAACCGGATGGTGCCGGCGATTTCGGCGATGATCGCCGCATCCTTCGGCTTGCGGGCTTCGAACAGCTCGGCGACGCGCGGCAGACCGCCGGTGATGTCGCGGGTCTTGGCGCTCTCGGTCGAGATACGCGCAAGGATGTCGCCCGGCTTCACCTTGGCGCCGACGTCGACCGACAGAATCGCGTCGACCGACAGCATGTAGCGGGCATCGCCGCCACGCGCGAGCTTCAGCACCTTGCCGTCCTTGCCCTTGATGACGATCGCGGGACGCAGGTCGGCGCCTCCACGGGTCGAGCGCCAGTCGATGACGATACGCTTGGCGATACCGGTGGACTCGTCGAGCGTTTCCGAAATCGACTGACCTTCGACGAGGTCCTCGAAGGCGATGGTGCCTTCGACCTCGGTCAGGATCGGCCGGGTATACGGATCCCACTCCGCGATGCGCTGGCCGCGCTTGACCGTATCGCCTTCGTCGACGTGCACCCGCGCGCCATACTGGATGCGATGGGTCGCACGCTCGGTACCGTCGGCATCGACGATCGCAATGACCATATTGCGCACCATCGCGACCAGATGCCCTTCGCTGTTCTTGGCGATGGCCCGGTTCTTGATGGCGATCTTGCCGTCGAAGTTCGATTCGATGACGGATTGCTCGTTGAGCTGCGCCGCGCCGCCGATGTGGAACGTACGCATCGTCAACTGCGTGCCCGGCTCGCCGATCGATTGCGCCGCGATGACGCCGACGGCCTCACCGTGGTTGACCGGAGTGCCGCGCGCGAGGTCGCGGCCGTAGCACTTGGCGCAGATGCCGTTGACCAGTTCACAGGTCAGCGCCGAACGGATCTTGACCTCCTGGATGCCGGCCTGCGCGATCTGATCGACATGGCTCTCCTCCATCAAGGTGTTGCGCTTGATCAGCACCTTGTTGGACGCGGGATCGCGGATGTCCTCGCACGCCGTGCGGCCCAGGATGCGCGATCCCAGCGACGCGACGACCGTGCCGGCGTCGATGATCGCACGCATCTTGATGCCGAGCTTGGTGCCGCAGTCGTCCGCATTGATGATGCAGTCCTGCGCCACGTCCACCAGACGGCGGGTGAGATAACCCGAGTTCGCGGTCTTCAACGCGGTGTCCGCGAGACCCTTGCGGGCGCCGTGGGTCGAGTTGAAGTATTCGAGAACCGACAAACCTTCCTTGAAGTTGGAGATGATCGGCGTCTCGATGATCTCGCCCGACGGCTTCGCCATCAGACCGCGCATACCGGCGAGCTGACGCATCTGGGCCGGCGAACCGCGCGCGCCCGAGTGAGCCATCATGTAGATCGAGTTGATCTGGGCTTCCTGGCCCTTGGCAGTCTTCTTGGTCGAGGA
Source organism: Nitrobacter sp. (assembly GCA_051953235.1). GTDB lineage: Bacteria > Pseudomonadota > Alphaproteobacteria > Rhizobiales > Xanthobacteraceae > Nitrobacter. The sequence continues at coordinate 3,211 of JBQCIZ010000389.1, forward strand.
GATTTCCTTCATCATCTCCTTGGCGACCTCTTCGCCCGCCTTCGACCAGGCGTCGATCACCTTGTTGTACTTCTCGCCGTGGGTGATCAGGCCGTCGTTGTACTGCTGCTCGAAATCCTTGGCGAGCGCGCGCGTCGCATCGACGATCTTCCACTTCGAGTGCGGTACGACCATGTCGTCCTTGCCGAACGAGATGCCGGCCTTGAACGCATTGTAGAAGCCGAGCGCCATGATGCGGTCGCAGAAGATCACCGTCTCCTTCTG
>JBQCIZ010000390.1:0-2252 GCA_051953235.1 Nitrobacter sp.
ACGGTCACGCATATCTTCGTCACGCACACGCACAAGGACCATTCGCCGAACACGGCGCGCATCAAGGCCGCCACCGGCGCGCCTGTCTATGCGGAAGGACCGCACCGCGCCTCGCGTCCGCGCTTCGAGAGCGAAAAACACAACCCTGAATCCGGCGCGGACCGCGATTTCAGGCCGGACATTCAGCTTCGCGATGGCGAAACCGTCACCGGCGATGGCTGGGCGCTGGAAGCCGTGACCACGCCGGGGCATACGGCGAACCACACGGCGTTCGCCTGGATAGATCGCAAGATCCTGTTCGTTGGCGATCACGTCATGGGCTGGTCGACCTCGATTGTCGCGCCGCCGGACGGTTCCATGATCGACTACATGGCGTCACTCGAAAAGCTCTCACAGCGCGGCGAACAGCTCTATTTCTCCGGCCATGGTCCGGAGATTCCCGAAGGGCCGCGCTTCGTGCGCTTTCTGGCGCGGCATCGCCGGGCGCGTGAAGCCTCGATCCTGCACCGGCTGGCGAAAGGCGAGGCCGATATCCCGGCCATGGTTCGCGCTATCTATATCGGTCTCGATCCGCGATTGTCCGGCGCCGCCGGCTATTCGGTACTGGCGCATCTGGAGGACCTGGTGGCGCGCGGCGTCGTGCTGACCCACGGTGATCCCGTGATCGGCGGCAGCTATCGGCTGGCGTAGATCATCGTTTTGTGGCGACGCCTTTCGGAGGCGGTTTGACCGGCGAGCGGGGTTTCTTCACCGGCTTCTCGACGTTGTTTTCGGCAGCCGTATTGATGTCATCGATCAGACTGCTCACCCGTGCCGCGTTGCTGCCGAAGTCGTGCTCGAAATAGCGCGACGACGAGCGGATATCGACGCGCGAACCATCGCCGTCCGGCGTGATGCGGATCGCCACGTCTTCGCGGAATCCCATGACCGGTGTCTTGGCGATCGCCTCGATATGACCGGGCCGCTGCGGCGGCAGCGGTGCGCGCTCGTCGATAACGATCCATTTGCGGCGCGCCACCAGCTTCTGGACGATTTCAAAGGCGCGTGCCGCCGGGACGTCGAGATCGACCGGCTCGATGTCCGGATAAGCTGCACGCTGCTGCTCGGCGGAATAGAGGCCGGCGTAGACGGCGGTGTTGGCGCCGTCGGTGCCGCGCAACCGCGCCAGCGCGTCGAAACGCGGCGGATTGATCGGATCGGTCGTGATGTCGTGGATCGCTGGCAGGTTGCGATACTGCACGGCGAGATATGCCGGATAGGCTAGGATCAGCGCATCCAGCAGCAGCGCCGTCAGAATGCGACCCATGCCGCGCGAGCCGTTGCGCCACAAGGCGGCAAAAGCTGCGAACGCCACCAGAATGGAGAGCCCGGCGCAGGCGAGCGCGCCGAAAAAGGTCATCAGCGCCGGCTTTATCTCGAGGAAGCCGAACCTGACGACAAGGATTGAAACCAGCGCCACGACGCCCGCGAATACCGCAAGCCGCCGTGCCCAGGTTGCGAGTCCGGAGAACGGTTCGGATTGATAAGGCGCGGAAAATCTGCGGGCCATCGGGGCGTCCAGTTGCGGCAGTTCGTTAGGGGATCACCTAGCGCATTTCGTGATGTGGCGAAATGTCTGCGTGTATCACATCCGGATCATGGCAAAATGCGCCGGCGGCGAAGCCGTCCGGCGCATTGTTCGCTTACTTCTTTTCCTTAGCCTGCCCCGTTGCGAATACGGCCTGTTCGTAGTCGATGAAGCCATGCACCATCGCCCGATAGGTCGCCTCGGCGACCTTGGGTGACAGGCCGTTCTGCTCTGCGAGAGCCATAGCCTTTTTGACGACGGCTTCTGCACGCTGGGGAGCCTCGACCTGGGCCGGATTCGCCTTGAAACGCGCCGCTTCATGGACGTAGCGGCCCCGCTCGGCAATCAATCGTACGATTTCGCGATCGAGCCGATCGATATTGGTCCTTACTTCGCCGAGTGTTTTGCAGCATGCGCCGTTGTCGACGGTCGGCGTGCCCCACAGCGCGGGTGCGGACTCGCTCGGTTCCTCCGCCATGGCGGCGGCCGGCAGCAGGATAGCCATAACGCAGACGAGGACTTTCATTCCGCTCTCCTTCGTTGAAACGCAATCGCCTGCGGATGCTAGTGGCAAGCCGCAGGCGAAAGTGTAACGCGATTTCGGATTATATTTGACGAAGCGCGATCTATGCAGCCGCGGTTGGGAAGCTGTAGGTCTTGAACTGATCCCGCAGCGCGGTTTTCA
>JBQCIZ010000391.1:0-4113 GCA_051953235.1 Nitrobacter sp.
AAGCACCGCAAAGGCCCACGAAATCCGGCGGATGTCACAATCCTTAAGGCCTCGAAATGTCATCATTCGCTCCGTTTGCGGGGTCCGGCCTATGTAGGATCAGCAGGTTCCGGCCGAAAGAGGTCAGTTGCCCAAACCCTGGGCATTAGAATCATGTGAAGGAATTCACACTATTTTCCGGCCCAAGCGAGACCGTCATTGGGCTGCGCTGGTGAACGGGTATGGCCCCGGCGACACTAATATCTGAACCGAGATTCGAGGAACGTAGTGGATAAGCATCGATCGTCCCATCCGGGACAGTTCATTTCACGCCGCCTCTCCCGCCTTGTGCTCGGTCTTGCCGCCACCGCCATGCTTGGGGCCGGCTCCACAGCGCAGGCCCAGGGGCGGATCTTCTGGCCGGACGCGTATCCGGGCGCCTATAGCCCCGACATTGACATCGATGATGCGCCCTCGCCTCCCATTGCCCGGCGGCAACCGCATCATGTCCGACACCCTCGGCTCAAAAAATCGGAGGTCGCGAAGGAGGCCCGAAAGCCCAAGGGCCCGCTCATCATCGCCATCTCGATCGACCGGCAGACGATGAAGATTTACGACGCGAACGGCTTTTTTGCCGAGACGCCGGTATCGACCGGTATGCGCGGCCATTCCACGCCGATGGGCGTGTTCAGCGTCATCCAGAAGCAGAAGTGGCACCGCTCGAACATCTATAGCGGCGCGCCGATGCCCTACATGCAACGCATTACGTGGTCGGGCATCGCGATGCATGCGGGAGTGCTGCCGGGATATCCCGCCTCGCATGGTTGCATTCGCATGCCCATGAACTTTGCCGTCAAGCTGTGGGGCTGGACCCGAACCGGCGCACGCGTGATCATCGCGCCCGGCGAGGTAACGCCGGCGGAATTCTCGCACCCGATGCTGGTCACCCGCCGGCCGGAGCCCATACCCGTTGAGGCCGCAGCGGCTTCGACGGTCGGCGAAGTCCGCACGGCCGACGCCAGCGGGACAGTGCCGCAAGCGTCAGCGTCCGATGTCGGCGCCCCGCATGCCCTCGGCACGACGACCTCGGATGAACATCACGCGAGTCTGGACGCCATGGCGTCTGGCGATACGTCCGAACTCCGAAGCGCGATCGAACCGGACAGCACATCTTCCAGCTCCACATCCTCCAGTTCGATGGAGGAGCCGACTGCCGACTCCACCGGAGAGAGCAAATCCTCGGAGGCAAAATCCGCCGAAGTCAATTCGGAAAGCGACGCCAATGCGTCCGGTCCTGCGAGTGAGGCCGCGGCCGCGGAACCATCGCCGGAAACCGATCCGGTCAAATCCGGCCCGGACAAAACCGAGAGCGTCGAGCAGCCGAAAGCGGCCAACGCGGCTCCCGCCGCGAATGCATCGGTGCCCGTGAAGGATCAATCCCAGCCGCCGTCAGCGGATGCCGTGAAAACCGAGACGCTTCCTGCGCCCAAGCGCTCCGGCCGGATCGCGATTTTCGTGAGCCGCAAGGACAGCAAAATTTACGTCCGGCAGAATTTTGCACCGCTGTTCGACGCACCCATCACCATCGCGGCAAGCGACCGGCCGTTGGGAACGCACGTGTTCACGGCCGAAGCAGACAAGGACAACAAAGACAATTTCCACTGGTCGGTGGTATCGCTGCCCGCGGTTGCTCGTCATGCCGAGCGTGATGTCCGGAAAGGCCGCACTCACCGCCGAAACGCGCGCGTCGAGCCAAAGCCCACTCCCGTTCCGGACAGTGCCGCCGACGCGCTGAATCGAATCGCCTTCCCCGAAGACGTCATGACGAAAATCGCCGAGACGCTCACCACCGGCGATTCCATCGTGGTTTCCGATCAGGGGATCGCAGGGGGCGAAACCGGCGAAGGCACCGACTTCATCGTGACGTTGCGTTAGCCGCGCCGCCCGTGTCAGTGCCGGCCAAGGCGGTGCGCCGATACGAAGCAGCCATCTGACTGGGGATAAATGCCGTTCGCATGGAGCGCCACGAATAGCTACGCTAGGATGATGAAGCAGCGCGCGCCGACTCGCGCGACATCGTCTGAGGTGAACAGCATGCGCATCACGGCGGGGCTGATTTTTGCGGGCATCGTTTCATTGTACGCGACCACGGCTGCATGGCCGCAGACACCGACACCCAAAGCGCCGCCGCAGGTGGCCCCTGCGCCGCCCGCAAAACCGACGCCTCCGCCAGGACCCAAAGTCGCCTGCAACGGCAATCCGGATGCGCTCGGCGTCTCGCGCGTCGTCCAGATCGATACCACCGGCGGCCCCGGTTTCGGTTTCGAACATTTCAAGCAACTCGATTTCCTGCGCGACAAGGAAGTGGTGCTGACGTTCGACGATGGCCCCTGGCCCGGCAACACGCCTGCTGTATTGAAGGCCCTCGCCGACCAGTGCACCACCGGCATCTTCTTCTCGATCGGAAAGCACGCGACGTATCATCCGGAAATCCTGCGGCAGGTCGCCGCGGCCGGACACACGGTCGGCGCACACACGTGGTCGCACGCCAATCTCAACAACAAGAAACTGACCGAGGCGCAGCGCAAGGACGAGATCGAGAAAGGCTTCAGCGCCGTGAAGTGGGCGTTGGAAGCCTCACCTTCACCGTTCTTCCGCTTCCCCGCGCTCCAGCATCCGCCGGAGATGGTCACCTATCTCGGCGAACGCAACATCGCGATCTTCTCCTGCGACGTCGACTCCTTCGATTTCAAGACGCACAAGGCTCAACAGGTCGTCGACAACATCTTCAAGAAGCTCGACAAGCTCGGCAAGGGCATCATCCTGATGCATGACTTCCAGAAGCATACCGCCGAGGCGCTGCCGGAAGTGCTGCGCAGGTTGAAGGCCGGCGGCTACAAGGTGGTCGAGATGAAGGCCAAGGCTCCCGTTCAAACGCTTGCGCAGTATGACGAAGAGCTTAAGAAGGACACCAAGCTGCCGACCGTGAGCACCCGCCCCGTCAGCAGTGTCGTCCAGACGATTTCGGAATAGCGCGGGCCATCCAGGATATAAATGCTTCGCATCGAGGGCTACGTCATCGTATCGGCGGACGGAATGCTCGCCGACGCCAGCCACGTGATGCCGGACGTGCTGAAATTCAAAGGCGACCACGCGTTCTTCACGGCAGGGCTGGATCGTGCGGATGTCATCGTGCACGGCCGCAACTCGTTCGAGGATCAGCCGAACTCGCCGCGTCGCAAACGGATCTGGGTGACCCAGCGCGTCAAGGACATCGCCCCCAACCCGGACAATGCGAAGGCGATTTTATGGAACCCGGCCGGAGCCTCGTTCGAAGATGCCTGCGCGCGCCTCGGGGTTCGCGATGGAACGGCCGCCATCATCGGTGGCCCGGTCGTGTTCGGGATGTTTCTCGATCGCTACGACACGTTCTGGCTATCGGAAGCCCCGCACGTGAAATTGCCCGGCGGCGAAGCGGGTTTTCCCGGTGTGCCCGAAAATACCCCGCAAGCGATCCTCGCCGCACACGGTCTTCAGCCGCGCGAGGTGAAGATACTCGATGCCGCCAACGACGTCCGCGTCACGGCGTGGCGCCGCGCGGTGTAGCGCTTTCAGGCGAAGCGAATCCCGGTTCGCACAAAAGAAACGCGTCAAAAACTTCTGAGCAATCAAACGCCGGTGTAGACCTGCTCTTCGACACGGGGCCGCCGCCCGATGCCGGCGATGACGAACAGCGCGCCGATCAGCGAGAGATTCTTCAGCGCGTGGATCATGTTGTTCTTGGATTCCGGGCCGGTCTGGTTCCAGAAGTCGTGGTAGTAGAACGTCGCCACGATCACGAACAGGATCAGCACCAGTGAAAAAAAACGCGCTCCGAAGTTGAGCGCGATGAACAGGCCGCAGATGACTTCGAGGGCTCCGGCCGCGATCGCCAGCATTTGGGCGGTCGGCATGCCCGTCAGACCTTCGAGCTGGGTCGTATAGGTCGTCAGCAACGCCGGGATGACAACCTTCGATGCGATCCCTTCCGCCGTCGCCGTGATATCGAACAGTTTTGATGCACCCGAAACAATGAACAGCACCGAAAACAGGACACGTCCGATAGTGATAAACGCTGGCATGGTCGGCCTCACA
>JBQCIZ010000392.1:0-13732 GCA_051953235.1 Nitrobacter sp.
TGCGACGGATGCCTCGATCACATGGATCAGCGCCATCGAGCGCGGCCTCATGGTCGATGCCGATCCCGATCAGCTCTTCCGCATCCTGCTCAATCTCGTTCGCAACGCGGCGCAGGCCCTGGAAGGGCAGCAGCACAATGACGCGGCGACCCGGCAGATCAGGGTCACCGGCCGCCGCGACGGCACGGTGGCGATCATCGAGGTCTCCGATACCGGACCGGGTGTCCCGCAAAAAGCGCGCGACCATCTGTTCGAGGCGTTTCAGGGATCGTCACGTCCGGGCGGCAGCGGCCTTGGTCTTGCGATCGCAGCGGAACTGGTGCGTGCGCACGGCGGCGACATCCATCTGGTCGAAGGTACGATCGGGGCGACGTTCCGGATTGCGATCCCGGATCGTCCGGTGGAGTTGCAGACCGTCCGTACCGAGCGCGCACGGGCCTAGCCCAGCTCCGGCTTTTGCAGGGCTGGCCACGTCCCTTCGATCGGCAAAAATTCGCTTGTTCGTCAGCGGGATGGGCATCCCACCGATGGTCGGTGAACGGCAACGCGGTGACGTGCGGAAATCCGTCACTCCGACGTCGTTTGGCCGCTTGCAAACCCGGCCCGGAGCCGGTAGCTATGGCCCGCCTTCGGGACGTCTGTCCCCGAACGCAGGCGGCCTTTTCGCTTATCCGCGATTTCCGCGACAAACGCGCCCGTAGCTCAGCTGGATAGAGCACCAGACTACGAATCTGGGGGTCAGGAGTTCGAATCTCTTCGGGCGCGCCATTTGTTTGCAAATCACGAACTTCTCCGTTCGCGAGAGCCGTTTGAGGCGATCCTCGGCATCGCTGACCCCTGCTGCAGGGTAAGAAGTCTGCGATCGACGGATTCGCTCTTGGTCGCCCGGCGCAGGAATATGCGATGATGCTGACGGTGTTGATCGCATGCGGAGCAGTTCTTGCGATGGCAGACGCCTTCAGACTAGCGCGGGGCTTGCGACAGCGACTGGTCGAGCACCCTGACCGCCTGATAGATGACCGCGGCGCCGGCAGCGATCGCTTCCTTGTCCGCCCATTCCTCGGGTGCGTGGCTCTTGCCCTTGCGGCAAGGCACGAACACCATCGCAGATTTGCAGATGCGGCTCATGAACGCGGCATCGTGGCCGGCGCCGCTCGGCAAATCCATCTCACCCAAGCCTAGATCGCGTGCGCCCTGTCGCAGCGCCGCGCGCAAATCCGCATCACAGGCGACCGGCGGGCCGTCCGACAGCGTCTCGAACGCGGTCCGGCTTACGCGCACTGCTGCGGCATGCGCCGCGCTTTCGCGATCGATGGCCTCCACGAAACGTTTTGTCAGGGTCGGGTTCGTTGTCCGCGCATCGATGACCAGCCGGCACCGGCCCGGCACGATGTTGGACGCCGAGGGCTCGACGCTCAGGATGCCGACGGTGGCGACGAAATAATCTTCTCCTTCGGCGGCCAGTTGCTCTGCAACGCGGCGGACAGCTGCGACCGTGTTGGCCGCTGCCACCAGCGCATCGTGGCGAAGGTCGAGTGGTGTCGTGCCGACATGATCGGCCTCGCCCTGAAAGACGACTTCGATCCGGCGAATGCCGACGATCGACGTGACGATGCCGACATCGAGCGACCGCGACTCCAGCACGATACCCTGCTCGATATGCAATTCGAGGAACGCCCGGATATCTGAACGACGAGCCTCGGCCAGCCTGTCGGGATCGCCGCCGACGCGCCGCAACGCTTCGCGCAACGGTTCGCCCGCTGGCTCCGCAAGGTCGAGCATCTTGCCGTCGAGCGAACCTGTCATGCCCCGGCTGCCGACGCATGACAGGCCGTATTCGCTGGGTTCTTCCGCAAGGAAGTCGATGATTTCGAGGGTGTGATTGAGCCGCGTCCCCGACTGACGCAGTGCGCGGACGATCTCGAGCCCGGTCGCAACGCCTGCGATGCCGTCGAAGCGCCCCCCGGAAGGAACCGTGTCGCTGTGCGACCCCACCGCAATGACGCCGAGCGCGGGGTTAGTTCCTTCAAGCTGCCCGATCAGATTTCCGGCGGTATCGATCCTTGTCGTCAATCCTGCATCGGCAAAACGTTGGGCAAGCCATGCGCGGCCTTCGAGAAACAGCGGCGTGAATGAGCGTCGGGTATAAGGGCGGGCCGGATCGGTGATGTCGGCCAGCGCCATCACATCCGCCCAGAGGCGATCGGCATCGAGCGGAAGATTGGTTTTCATCGACCAGGCCGCCAAGCGTGACTACTGAACACGACGCGGGCTGACAAACCGGCCCTGTCCTGGTTCGGCAAGCACGCGTCCGTCGGCTGCGACGCACTCGCCGCGCAGATAGGTTTCGATGACGCGGAACGGCAGTTCGATCCCCTCATACGGGCTCCACGACACGAAATTGTTGCCGCTGGCCGCGGCGTTGTAGCGATAGGGATCGCGCCGCATCAGCACCACATCGGCATCGCGACCGACCTCCAGTGCGCCCTTGGCGTGCGTGATCCGGAATAGCGCGGCCGGATTGTGGGCCAGCAAGCGCGCGGCATGGCTGAGCGACAGCTTACGCTCGTCCAATCCCTTCACAAGCAGCGCATACAGCGCTTCGAGGCCCGGAATGCCCGACGAATTCTTCAGCATGTTAGGATCAGTCTTGCGGTCTTCCGACCAACTCACATGATCGGTCGAAACGATCGTGACATTGCCCGCGGCCAGATGATGCCACAGCGCTTCGACCTCGCGGCGCGGCCGTAGGGGCGGATTGATCTTGGCCTTGCCGCCAAGGCGACGGACATCGTTTTCCTCATCGAGCGTGAGATAGTGAACGCAGGCTTCGATCGTCGCGTCGTGTCCCTGCGCGCGATAGGCCGCGGCGAGTTCATAGCCACGTCCGATCGAACTGTGAACGATGTGCACCGGACAACCCGCGCCTGCGCCGAGTTCGTACACCTCGGCCGTCGCCAGCGCCTCGGAAATCGGCGGCCGCGAAAGCCCATGCGCGGTGTAGTCGGTAATGCCCTTGGCCTCGACATCCGCCATGAAGGCGCGGACCATCTCGTCATTCTCGTTGTGAATGCCGGCAATCAGCCCTCGCCGCCCGACGGCGCAGAAGCTTTCATACAGCATGTACGGCGAAATCCGCGGAAAGCGCGTCGGGTGCGTGCCGAAGGTCGAGAACTTGAAGGCCGCCGCGCCCGCATCGACCAGCTCGTCGATCCGCGCCGCGCCTTCTTCAGGATCGATCGTCGCATAGAGCGCGAAGTCGACGCGCGCCTGCGCACCCGCTTCCTTCGTCTTGGTTCGGAACCGCTCGGCCGTCGCGATCAGGCAGTTGTCGTCATAGGGCATGTCGACGATCGTCGTGACGCCGCCGGCCGCGGCGCTACGCGTCGACCAGATGAAGTCCTCTTGTCCAAGCTGGCTGCGGCTATGAGTTTGTGCGTCGATCGCGCCCGGAAACACGAAAAATCCCGGACCGCCATGCTTTTCGCCTGCCGGCACGCCGCCCGACCCGACCGATTGCACCACGCCGTCACCCGCCAGAACGTAACCATTTTCGATGATCCGACCGGGCAGAACGACCGTGCCGCAGAAGACCTTGTCAGTCATTGTCATCTCTTTAGTTGCTGTTCAATCGACACAGCGCTCCGAAGGTGACCACGATGTCTCATGACCGTGCGCTCGCTGGCCCCAAACGTTAGATGAAGCGCGAGAAAGCCGCTAATCCCGATTGATCGAAGCAGTCGATAGGAAAAACGAAACGACTTTGATCAACGCGGCGCGCAAGACGAAGGCCTTTCTCGTCTAGATAACTCTTCACTATTGTCTGGAACCTCAGTTCACATGATGAGGTTCGGACAATTTCCTGCGTAACGAATTGACAAGGCCGCGCTCGGATTCACTCAACAAGCGCTCGCCCGAATAGATCACGAACAGCCGCCGGGAAATTGCGGGCTCGATGATCGGGTGCGCGACAAGGTCGCCGGCAGCGATTTCGCGTTCCACCGCCGACGGCGGGAGCACTGCGCAGACCGGCAAGCGGCCAAGTATGGTGACCGCCATCGGCAGCGCATCGATCTCCATGTAGGGCCGCAGCTTGATGTCGTGCTGTTCGGCCGCCGCATCCAGCAGTTGCCGCAATCCGAAGCGGTTTGTCGGCAACGCGAGCGGCAGGCGAGCCAGATTGGCGAGCGTCACCGGGCCAGGTGGAAGCATCCTGTGCCGGGAGTGGGCGATGGCGGCGAGCCGCTCGGACGAGCCGAGGGGTAGCCGCGGCATTTGCGGAAGAATGGTTTCGACGATCGCCACGCCGACTAGCCCGCGGATCACCCAATCCTGCAGCGTTCCGTTCGGCGCTTCCCGGATCACGAGCTTCAACGATGGATGACGTTCCTGGACATCCAGTATGGCCTCGGTAATCCGGTTGACGAGAAATCCATGCTGATTGACCGACGGCAGAATTCCGACGGCGATCCTGCGGCTCTGAGGTGGTGACGCGCCATCGTCACCGCTGGAAAGCCGCCGGAAGCTGGCTTCGATCAGGCGAGACATCCGGTCGAACCGTTCGCCTCTGGCCGTCGGAATCATGCCGTCACCTCGCCGCTCGAACAGCGCACCGCCAAGAGATGCTTCCAGCTTGTGGATCTGCTCGCTCAAGGCCGGCTGGCTGATATTGGCCCCGCGGGCCGCCGCCGATACGCGCCGCAGCCGTTGCAAGAGGTTGAAATAGCGAATTTGCCGGAGGCCGATGATCGGGCGCTCCGCAGGAGCTGGTTGCTTGTCCGCCAGGGCATGCCGCAATTTTCGCATGAACAGGGATGTCACGGCGTTCGGCTTCGCCGTGCGAGCCACGATCCGGGTGGTCAGCGGTTTGCTCGGCGCAATCGCTGCGATGTTCGTTAGTCCGAGGCGCGGAGAAACCAGGCTTGCCGGTACAAACAAGGCGGCTTCCGGATATTCGTCCATGATACGCGGCAGGTCGCCCGGATGATCGCTGAGAAACCGCACGCCGCTGATCTTGTGCTGGCTGAAATAGCGCTCCGCCTGTTCGATCAGCGGTGACGACAATAGCGGTACGACGAGGCGACCTGTCGCCAGGTTGGCGGCTTTGGGAAAACTGCGCGTTCCGGCCGGCATGCGGCAGGCGAACACCCAGCGGTCCGTGAGCAAGATTGTGGCACGTTTGGAAGCCTTCGCGCTCTCGTAATCGAGCGCAATCTCGACGCGGCTGGACTCTGTGTCATCCCAGTCGTCGGCAATACTGCCGGGATGGGGCGCATCCTTTTCGTCGGCCCATACCGCGTCGATAAAAACATCGGGACGCTCGGCGCCCATCCGGTCGATGGCATACCTGACCGCCTTGCTCAATCCGCCAATTGTGAAACTTAGGCCGATCTCAACAGTCAACCGCTTCAGCGAGGCTCGCGCCGGTGCTGCGGTCCATCGCCGAGCGAACAACTCGGCCGTCAACAGAGGATCCGCGCTACGTAAAAGAGCGCGCGCGGCGTCGGTGGGATAGAGATTGTTCTTGATCCGCCGGAACAGCGACGCCCCGACTTCGCGCTCCAGCGCCTTCATCGTGGTGCTGAGGGTCGAGACCGCAATGCCGAGATCTGCAGCGGCTTGCGCAAAACTGACGGACCGGCAAGCGGTCGCGAAGTAGGCCAAGGTGCGCAATTCAATCATCGGATCCCGCAGGGTTACGGCAGACCATAGGCCCTGCGCTGATCAGCGTCACCTGCTTTCGTTTTTTCCTATGGGCTGGTTCGTCCGAAGCGGACGTGGACCGCGCAGCAGGGGCCGATATGATCCTCGTGCCATAATTTGCGTCCGGGTTACCAAATCCGGGAGCTTGTAGCAGGTTCTGAGGGCCGGCAGACGTGGACAGCAGGGACGCCATTTCCAGCGAGGTCAGGCATTCTCCGCAATCGATGCGCGCGTTTTTGGCTGCGCTGCGCGAAGCCGGCGAACTCGTGTCGATCGCGCAGCCCGTCAGGCTGGACTATGAGATCGCCGCCTGCCTTGCGGAAATCGATCGTGGCCCGGCCTTGCACTTCGCCAATATCGAGGGATCGTCGAAAGCGATCCCGATGCCGATCGTGGGAAATCTGCTCAATTCGCTCCCGCGTTTTGCCGCAGGTCTGAACACGACGACCGAACAGATGCAGGCAATGCTGCTTGCCGCGATCGAGAAGCCATTGCCACATCGCGCGCTGTCGTCCGGGCCATGTCAGGATGTGGTCGTCAAGAACCCGTCGTTGACGGACGAACTCCCGATCCCACGCTTTTTCGAAAAGGAAGGCGGTCCATACATCACCGCCGGCTGCATTGTCGCGCGGGACAAGACCAGCGGGCATACCAACCTTTCGATCGCGCGGCTGATGCCGCTCGGTGGAAACCGGGCTTTTGTCGGCATCGCGCCCAATCATCATCTTGCCATCCTGGCGCGCGCGGCCCATGCACACGGTGAAAAGCTGGATATCGCGGTCTGCATCGGCAACCACCCGGCGGTTCTGCTGGCGGCCTGCCTTTATCTCGGGCTCGGTGAGGACGAATTGCCGATTGCCGGCGCGCTGCTCGGTGAGCCGCTCGATGTGGTTCGTTGCATAGGTTCCGGGCTGCTGGTGCCGGCGCATTGCGAATGCGTTCTGGAAGGCGCGCTCGACGCAGGCGAGCCCTTCACGGAAGGGCCGGTCAGCGAATTCCACGGTATGTATGAGAATTACGGCGCCGGCATCGTCGCGACGTTTGCCCGGCTGACCCGGCGCCGCAATGCGCTCTTCCAGGTCATTCTGCCGGGCTATCATCCCGAGCATTGCTTGCTGGGTGGTGTCGCGATCGCCGCCGGTCTTGTGCGCGCGATCCGCGGCTCGGTGCCGTCGGTTGCAAGCATCGCGGTCGGTGTAGGCGGCGCCGGCCGTCTCCACGCCGTCGTTGCGCTGCGAGCGCCGCGCGCCGGCGAGGCGCAAAAGGCGATGTTTGCGATCTGGGCCGCCGTCAATCTGATCAAGCAGGTGACCGTGGTCGAGGACGACATCGATCCCTGGGATCCTGTTCAGGTGGAGTGGGCGCGCGCGACGCGGAGCAAGCCGGAGCGTGATTTCGTTATCGTTCCCGGCGTGCGGGCGGATCGGTCCGAGCCGCTCGATCGGAATGGTACCATCGGCAAGCTTGGGATCGATGCCACGCGCAAGCCGGAGGACCGTGCGGACTGGGAGTTCGCGCAACCGCCCCAAGCGGCGCACCTCCGTGCGCGCGAAATATTGAGCGAGAACCAACTCGCATAGGCCCGTAACCAGACAAACGATCCTTTCAATGGAGAACGCCATGTTGAAGCAGACCATCAAATTGCCGAGCGTTGGCAGAAAACTGTCGCTTGGACTCACCAGCATCCTGATGCTCGGGGCAGCGACCCTGATGCCGGCACAGGCCGACATCAAGATCGGCTTCCAGGTGCCGCTGACCGGACCTGCGGCGACCGACGGCAAGTCCGCCCAGATCGCAGGAGTGATGGCGGTCGAAGACATCAATGCCGCGGGCGGTGTGCTCGGCCAGAAGATCGAACTTGTCACTTACGACGATCAGGCCAAATCCGATCAGGCGATCTTCACCGCCAACAAGCTGATCGGCGAGGACGGCGTCAAGCTGGTGGTCAATGGCAGCTATTCCGCGTCCGGCCGCGCCGCCGCGCCAGTGTTTCAGAAGGCCGGTGTCGTCATGATCTCGGCCTACGGCGTGCATCCGGACATCACCCGCGCCGGCGATTACATGTTCCGCCTGGTCCATCTCGGACCGCAGCAGGGAGCGGCGACCGCACTCTACATCGGCAAGAATCTCGGATTGAAGAAGATATCCACCATCACGATGGATAACGACTACGGCCAGGCGACGATGAACGGCTTCATCGAAGCGTCCGGAAAATACGGCATCACGGTTCTCAACAAATACAGCTATTCATTGAAGGATCGTCAGTTCGGCTCGATCGTCGCAAGCGTAAAGCGCGATAATCCCGACGCGGTCTATGCGACTGGCTATTTCTTCACTGGAGGTCCACTGGTTTCCCAATTGCGCGCTGCGGGAATCACTGTTCCGATCATCGGCTCGCAGGCCTTCGATTCCGAAAAATTCATTGAGATTGCCGGGCCGGCCGCCGAGGGCACCTACATCATGGATAGTTTCGATCGCGATCGAAAGGATGAAACCCTCCAGCATTTCTTCAACGAGTTCAAGAAGCGCGCTGGATATGCGCCCGAAGGCGTCGCTGCGATCACGTATTCCGCGGTCAAGCTGATGGCCGACGGTATTAAACGTGCCAACAGCACCGATCCGGCAAAAGTGCGCGACGCGCTTGCCGCGACCAAAAACTTTCCAATACTTGAAGGCAATCTCAACGGCTTCAATAGCCTGCACGAGATGATCATGCCGATCAGCGTCAACGTCATCAAGGATGGCAAATTCAAGCCCGCCGGGGTGCTCACCGACCTCGATGCATTCGCTCCGCCCGAGAAGTAACATGGATGCGGGTGGCGGCGGCGATTGCTTTCGCCACCCGCGGCAAAGGATGATCCGGTGTATTACATCGATCTGGCCGTAACCGGCATCAGCTTCGGCTGCATGTATGCCATGATGTCGGTTGGCCTCACTCTGGTCTATGGCCTGCTGCGCATATTGCATGTGGCACATGCCGCGGTATTCGCGCTCGGCGCGTACGTCACAGTTCTCGTGGCGAACGCGACCGGCAGCATATTGCTGGGTTTCCTCGCAGCGATGATTGTCACGCCGCTGTTCGGAATGGCGATCTATCGCGTCATGTACGAGCCTCTGTTGAAATACCGTCCGGACGTGCCGTTGATTGCGTCGATTGGGCTGCTGATTTTCATGCAGGACGCATTCCGCATTGTATTCGGCGAGCAGGGCATCACCTTTCACCGGAACGCATTTGCGTTCACGACCTTCAACATCTTTGGAGTCACCGTTAGCGCGGTGCAGATCGCGACGATCATCACCGCAGTAGTCGTCTTTACCGCGCTGCATATATTCACGACGCGTACCAGAATCGGAATCGGCTGGCGCGCCACGGTGTCGAAGCCGCAAATTGCCGCGAGCTTCGGTATCGATCCGATCAAGGTCCGCTATCTGAACTTTGCCGTCGGATCGGTGCTCGCCGCCATCGCGGGCGGGCTGGTCGCGGAAATGAACAATCTCGTAGATCCCGGGATCGGCTTCGTCGTCAGCTACAAGGCGCTGGCCATCATCGTTCTCGGCGGTCTCGGCAGCGTGCGCGGCACCCTGATTGCGAGCCTCGTGCTGGGTCTGGTCGAGGCCTACGGCACGATCTTCATCGGCGCATGGCTCGATCGCGACGCCATCGCTTTCCTCGCGCTCATCGTGCTGCTCATGATCCGCCCGCAAGGTTTTACGGGAGCGCGCACGGCATGAGCGCTTATGAAATCAGCATCATTTCCATCATCGGCATCAACGTCATCCTGGCGGTGAGCCTGAACATGATCAGCGGATTCTGCGGGCAAATCAGCCTCGGTCACGGGGCCTTCTTCGGCGCCGGGGCCTATGCCGCGGCGCTGACGATGGTCGGAAGCGGCAGCGTTCTGTTGGCGATCCTAGCCGCGGTCGTCATCGGAAGCTTGCTTGGACTTGCGGTCGGGTTCGCGTCGCTACGGGTCCGCACGGACTTTCTGGCGGTGACGACCATTGGGGTGAACTTCCTGTTCGTCGGCTTCGTGCGCAAGCAGGCCTGGCTCGGCGGCGAGATGGGAATCAGCGGCATTCCGGCATCCGGGTTTGGTCCGTTCGGAAACATGACGATGATCCTGCTGTTCGCGGCGGCGACCATCGCGCTCAGCCTTTATATCGGCCGATCGTGGATGGGCTTTGCCTTCCGCGCCGTCGGCGAAGATGAGGGAGCGGCCGCGACGCTTGGTATCAGTGCCGGCGCCTATAAGCTCGCCGCTTTCGGCATCGGCACGGCGCTCGCTGGCCTTGCCGGGTGTCTCTACACGTTTTTCACGCAGTTCATCACCGCCGACGCTTTCGATTTCATCTTCTCAGTGATGCTGATGGCGATGGTCGTGATCGGTGGTATCGGATCCACCTGGGGTGTGGTGGTCGCAGCCGTCGGGCTGACCCTGCTGCCGGAGGCGATCCGCTTCGTGAACGATTATCGCCTGCTGGTGTTCGGAGGGCTGCTGGTGCTGGTGATCCGTCTGGCGCCGGGCGGCCTCGCCGGCGTTATTCAAAAAGCCTTCCTTGCGGTGAGGCGATCATGAGCGCAGCGCTTCAGCTTGACGACGTGGCGATCCGGTTCGGTGGCGTTCAGGCGGTCGGTGGCGTCTCTTTCTCCGTCGAAGAAGGCGATTTCGTCGGATTGATCGGACCGAACGGTGCCGGCAAGACGACGCTGATCAAGATCATTGCGGGCTTGCTGCGTCCGGACAAAGGTCGCGTGCAGCTCTCGGGCGCAAATGTGACGACGGATGGAACCGCTTCACGCGTGCGTCAAGGGCTTGCCTTGACCCACCAGATCGTCCGGCCGTTCCGCGAGATGACCGTGCTCGACAACGTGACGCTCGGTGCGGGCTATCGTCGCACGTCGTCTCCGTTCCTGGCCTTGATGCATCTCGACAGGCGCCGTGAATCCGAACGCGCCGTCGAGATCATCGCGCAGGTCGGTCTGGCCGGAACGGAAAAGAAACTTGCCGGTTCCTTGCCACTCGGCCAGATGAAACGTCTGGAAGTCGCGCGCGCGCTCGCGGTCGAGCCCCGCGTGATCCTGCTGGATGAGCCGTTGGCGGGACTGAACCATGCAGAGGCCTCGAAGCAGGTCGAGGCAATCGCTGCGGTTCATGCGCGGGGCATCACGGTGATTCTGGTCGAGCATAACCTCGAAGAGGTCATGCGGATTTGCCGGCGCCTGATCGTGCTGAACAACGGACTGGTTATCGGAGATGGCGAGCCGCGCGAGGTGATGGCCGATCCTGTCGTGCACGAGGCCTATGTCGGCGGAGGGATGGCAAGCCATGCTGAAGCTTGAGAATCTCAATTGCGGCTACGGTTCGGTCGAAGCGGTGCACGATGTGTCGTTCGAGGTTCCCGCAGCGTCGGTGTTCGCACTGCTGGGCCCGAATGGTGCGGGCAAGACATCGACGATCATGGCGATCATGGGTCATGTCGATATCCATGCCGGGCGCATCATCATCGAGAGTGAGGACATCACGCGCCGCAGCCCCACCGACCGGGTTGGCCTCGGGATTTCGCTGGTCCCGGAAGGCCGCCAACTGTTTTCCGATCTGACCGTCGATGAGAACCTGACGGCCGGCGGCTATGCGCGTCCGATCAGTCGCGACGCGGCGAAGCGCGAGCGCGTATTCGGCCTTTTTCCGCGGTTGTACGAGCGGCGAAGCCAGATGGCGGCGTCGTTGTCCGGTGGCGAGCAGCAGATGCTGGCGATCGGCCGCGCGCTGATGGCTGAGCCCCGGCTGTTGCTGGTCGACGAATTGTCGCTCGGGCTGATGCCCAAAATGGTCGATCTCTGCCTCGACGCTTTGCTGAAGCTGAAACGAGAGGGCATGACGATCGTGCTCGTCGAGCAGAACACCGCCCGCGCCCTCGATGTGGCGGATCAGGTCTGTGTGTTGTCGTCGGGCGCCCAGGTCTATCGGGGCACGGCCGCCGAGGCCAAGGCGGCCGGCTCGATGTTCGCGACCTTCCTCGGCATCGATGCGGTCTAGGCATCATTCGAAATCCGCAAAAGGGAAATAACAATGGCACGAATGCTGACGGCGGACGACGTGGAAGCAGGACTGGTCGGCGGGTTATTCCTGTCGGCGGGCGGCAGCGGCAGGAACGCGGTCGCCAAGAACCGCGGGCTGGGACAGATGGCGCTGGACTATGGTGGCGTGCGCCTGGTTGCGCTCGATGAGTTGAATCCCGACGACACGGTCATTACCGCGACGGCGGTCGGCGCTCCCGGTTTTGCCAATTGGGCGATCCGGCCGCGCGATTCCATCAACGCGGCGCGGCGGCTGATCGAAAAGCTGTCGAAGCCGCCGGTCGGCGTGATCTGCGGACACGTGCCCGGCTTCAATGCCTGGCTGGTCGCGTCTGCGCTCGGGCTCGACTACATCGACGCGGCGTCGAACGGACGGGGGCACCCGACAGTCAAGATGGGCGGCATGGGACTGGCGTCGCGGCTCGACTTGTCCATCACGCAGATCGGCTGCAGCGGCAGCAACGCCGAGCAGAACGAATTCGCCGTCATGGCCGAAGGCGACATCGTCCGCACCTCCAACGCGATGCGTCAGGCGGCGGTGATCAATGGCGGATTGATCTATGCGGCACGCGGTCCATTGAGCGCCGGGTTCATCAAGGAGAACGGCGCGGCGGGCGCCATCACCTTCCAGCTCGAGCTCGGCCGGGCGATGCTGGCTGTCGACGGGCCGAATCGCGTTCGCGCGACCGTCGAATTTCTGGGCGGGGAGCTATTGGTCGAAGGCGAGGTTACGGCCAACAGCGTAACCTACGGCGGCGGCTTCGATCTCGGCCAGATGACGGTGCAGGGCAAGAACGGCGAGGCGGTGCTCGGCGTCTACAATGAGTTCATGACCGCGGATTTCGCTGGCAAGCGGGTCGCGACATTTCCCGACATGATCGGGATGCTCGATCCGCAGACCGGCGAGGTCGTGTCGATATCGGAATCCAAGCCTGGCAGCCGCGTCGCCGTCATCGTCGCGCACCGGTCGAAATTCCCGGTAGGCAAGGGCGCGCTCGACCCGGCGGTCTTTCCCGAGGTCGAGAAGGCTATGGGTGTCGATATGCGTTCCTATCTCTGAGGTGAACCGCGATGCTGCGTCTCTATGACAGCCGGTTGTCCGGCAACGCCTGGAAAGTCCGCATTCTGCTGACGCAACTCGGTATTCCCTTCGAGCGCGTCACGCTCGATCTGGCCAAAGGTGCGACCAGCGATCCTGCGTTTCGCGCCAAGAGCCGTTTTGCGCGGGTGCCGGTGCTCGAACTCGAGGATGGCCGCACCATCGTGGAGTCGGCGGCGATCATGCTCTACCTCGCCGAAGGCTCGCCGTTGTTGCCGGATGATCGCTATCTGCGCGCCGAGGTCACGAGCTGGCTGACGTTCGAGCAGGCGGATCTGCTGCGCGCGCTGGCGCTGCCGCGGTTCTACACCATGCGCGGCATGGCCGATCAAATGAAAAGCCGCATCGCCGATTTCCAGGAGGGCGCCTACGTGGCGCTGGCAAAGCTGGAGGCTTGGCTCGCTACCCACGACTGGCTTGTCGATGACCGTTACACCATCGCCGACATCGGCGTGTTCGGCTATGTCGCGATGGCGGGCGAGGGTGGCTACGACATGGACAAATTTCCGGCGATCCGCGCCTGGCTCGCGCGGGTCAAGGCCCAGCCCGGCTGGGTTCCTCTGGTTGAAGAGACTTGAGCATGACCATTCCCGTACGTCGCGGCAAAGAGGTGAAGGCTGAGCGTGGCACTGTCCTGCGCTGCAGGGGCTGGCGGCAGGAGGCGATCCTGCGCTTGCTGGAGAATAATCTCGAGAACGGCGAGGATCCCGAAAATCTCGTCATCTACATGTCGAGCGCGCGGGGCGCCCCCGCCGGGAACAGCGTTTTTCGCCTCCTCGCGCCGCGGGCAACCATGCGTGGGGGGGAGACCTTCGTCATGCGAACGGGCCCCCCCCGCGGCGGCTTTGCCG
>JBQCIZ010000393.1:0-6247 GCA_051953235.1 Nitrobacter sp.
CCGGGGATGCGGCCGGCGGCGTAGGTCTTTTCCTGATAGTCGACGGTCAGCGGCAGGAAGTCGACGCCCTCGCGCGGCGACTTGGCGGCAACGACGGTGGCGAGCACCACGGTCTCGCCGTAGGTCGCCATCACGGCGCCGTCGGCCTGACGGGCGATCTTGCCGGTTTCGAGTTTGAGTGGACGTCCACCCCAGTCGATCTCGACGGAATGCTTGTTGAACATAATGGTATCTTTCATGGGTTCACGGAAGCATGGACGCCAGAACGCAAAAACCATGCGCAAGATTGCGGGACGCTGATCGCAACGATCGTCGCGATGTCAGCGGCCTGCGATCCTGCCATGGTCTTCATGTCTTGAATGGCGTCCATCCTTCCGATGGTACGGGCATTTGACCCGTTATCGCCCAGCCGCCGGATTGCTGCTGGACACGCTCTTCTTCCGGCATGACCTGTTTTCGAAAAGCGAGAATTCGATTTTCGCGGATCATGCCCGTCGCGCGGACATTCGCGTCCACGCGTAGCAGCGCGCGCGACTGCGCGCGCAGACTTTGCTCAGCGGCGGATGTTGTGCTTCTCGAGCAGAGCCTTGTAACGCGCCTCGTCCTTCTTCTTGATGTAATCGAGAAGGGAACGACGCGTGGACACGAGCTTCAGGAGGCCACGGCGGGAATGATTGTCCTTGGTGTGGCTCTTGAAATGGTTCGTGAGGTTGTTGATGCGTTCCGACAGGATCGCAACCTGGACCTCCGGCGAACCGGTATCGCCCTTCTTGAGGGCGCTGGACTTGATGATTTCCGCTTTACGTTCGGCGGTCACCGACATCGTCAGACTCTTTCGTTGCGACCGGAGCTGGCTGTCAGCCCGGTCAGGTTGAACACGCGCTTGGGGATGAGTTCGCCATTGCCAAGTTCGGCGAGGGCCAATAACCGGCCTGCCACCGTGACATAGACTGTGCCGCTACTCTGGGGCGCATCCCGTCCGCGCAACAAAACGGCCTGACCCCTGTGGAGCCTTGCCGCATCAGCCCGAGTGACGGCCAGTGCCGGGATGTCGTCCAGCGCGGTCTCAACGGGCAAAAGCGCGTCGGCGAGGCTTCCCTCGCCGGACGCGGCTCTATTGCACAAAGCCTCAAGTTCTTCCAGCGGAATCATGTCGGCTTCGTCGAAGGGGCCGACCAGCGTCCGCCGCAGGGCGCTGATATGGCCGTAACAGCCGAGAATCCGGCCGATATCGCGGGCCAGCGCCCGCACATAGGTGCCCTTGCCACATTCGGCCTCGAACACCGAATGGGAGGTATCCTGCTGTTCCACAAGGGATAATTCGTGAATTTCGACGGGACGAGGCTTCAATTCGACGGTTTCGCCGTCGCGGGCCAGGTCATAGGCCCGTTCACCCTGAATCTTGATCGCCGAATATTGCGGCGGGATCTGCTCGATCACGCCGCGGAACCGGGGCAGCAAGGTCTCGATCGCCTCGACCGTGGGACGGCCGTCGCTGGTGGCCGTGACGCGGCCCTCGGTATCGTCGGTGTCGCGCTCCTCGCCCCAGCACACCGTGAAGCGGTAGCGCTTGCGGCCATCCATGACGAAGGGAACGGTTTTGGTGGCTTCGCCGAGTGCGATCGGCAGACCGCCGGATGCGAGCGGATCGAGGGTGCCGGCGTGGCCGGCGCGCTTCGCCGAAAACAATCGCTTCACGACCGCCACCGCATGGGTCGAGGTCATGCCGACGGGTTTGTCGAGGATGATCCAGCCGTGCACGTCGCGCTTGTCGCGGCGCGGCTGTTGATTCTGGCGCTGCGGCTTGTTCGCACGCGGATCGTTGGGACGAAACTGGTCTTCAGCCGCGCGCGCGGCGTCGAATGAATTGGCCTGATTGGCGGCGGCCGATTCGGCCAAGGGCGAATCGGCTGCGCCGCTGCGCGGTGTAACGATCATGAATCTGACTCTTCCGAATCCTGTGAGGGCGATGCGAGGTCTCTCTGCACCGCAGGTGTTCTCAGTAATTTCTCGATACGTTCCGCTTCGTCGAATCGGTCGTCGACGCGAAAGCGGATATCAGGTGCAAATTTCAGGTTAACGCGGCGCGCGATCTCGCCGCGCAGGAATTTCTTGTTGCGATCGAGCGCGGCGATCACGTCGTCCGTGTCGCGGCCGCCAAGTGGCATCACATAAACCGTCGCGAGCTTGAGATCGGCGGTCATGCGGACTTCCGGCACGGTGATGAGATGTCCCTCGAGCACCGGGTCATGCACGAGACCCTGCGACAGGATCTCGGCGATCGCATGACGCACGGTCTCGCCGACGCGCAACTGACGCTGCGAGCCGCCGGCGCTTTTGGCTGACTGATGGTGGCGTGGCATCAAACGGTCTTTCAAAACAGTCGTCATGCCCGCGCGTATCGCAGGCATCCACGTTTTTCCCTTGTCGAGTTCTTGAAGACGTAGCCCGGTATGAACCGGGCACTACGTCTTCAGCTAAACAGACGTTCTTGCGAGATTTGGACTCACAGCGAACGCTGAATCGTCTCCACGCGATAACACTCGATAACGTCGCCGACACGCATGTCGCCGTAGTTCTCGAACGCCATGCCGCACTCCTGACCGGATTGCACTTCCTTAACTTCGTCCTTGAAGCGCTTCAGGGTCGACAGCTTGCCCTCGTGCACCACGACGTTATCGCGGATCAGGCGAACGTTGGCGCCGCGTTCCACGGTGCCGTCGGTGACGCGGCAACCTGCGACCTTGCCGACCTTGGAGATGTTGAACACCTCGAGGATCTGCGCATTGCCCAGCATGGTTTCGCGCAGCGTCGGCGCGAGCAGGCCGGACATCGCCTTCTTCACGTCGTCCACGAGGTCATAGATGATGTTGTAGTAGCGGATTTCGATGCCGTTGCGCTTGGCGGCTGCGGCGGCTTCCTTGTTGGCGCGCACGCTGAAGCCGATGATCGCGGCATTGAAACCTTCCGCCAGCGTCACGTCCGATTCCGAGATGCCGCCGACGCCCGCATGCAGGATGCGCGCGGCGACCTCGTCGGTGCCGAGCTTTTCCAGCGAGCCGAGAATAGCTTCCAGCGAGCCCTGCACGTCGGCCTTGATCACCAGCGGGAAGTCCTTGCGGCCGGTGGTCTTCAGTTGCGACATCATCTGCTCGAGCGAGCCGCGCATGCCGGACGCGCTGGCGGCGGCGTTCTCGCGCTTCTGATGGGCGCGGTAGCTCGTGACCTGGCGGGCGCGGGCTTCGTTCTCGACTACGGCCAGACGATCGCCGGCTTCCGGCGGTCCGTTGAAGCCGAGCACCTCGACCGGCACCGAAGGTCCGGCCTCATCGACCGTTTCGCCCTGGTCCGAGATCAGGGCGCGGACGCGGCCCATTTCGGCGCCGGCCACGATGATGTCCCCGACCCGCAGCGTGCCGCGCTGAACCAGAACGGTGGCGACAGGGCCGCGGCCGCGATCAAGCTTGGCTTCGATCACGGTGCCTTCGGCGGGCCGCGACGCGTTGGTCTTGAGGTCGAGGATATCGGCCTGCAGCGAGATCATCTCAAGCAGCTTGTCGAGATTGGTCTTGTTCTTGGCGGAGACTTCGACGTCGACCACTTCGCCGCCGAACGACTCGACCTGCACTTCGTGCTGCAGCAATTCGGTGCGCACGCGCTCGGGCTTCGCTTCCGGCTTGTCGATCTTGTTGATCGCCACGATCATCGGCACCTTGGCCGCCTTGGCGTGGTTGATGGCTTCGATCGTCTGCGGCATCACGCCGTCGTCCGCGGCCACCACGAGGATCACGATGTCGGTGACCTTGGCGCCGCGGGCGCGCATCGCGGTGAACGCGGCGTGGCCGGGCGTGTCGATGAAGGTGATCTTCTTGCCGTCCGGCGAGGTGACCTGATAAGCGCCGATATGCTGGGTGATGCCGCCGGCTTCGCCGGACACCACGTTGGCGTGGCGCAGCGCATCGAGCAGCGAGGTCTTGCCGTGGTCGACGTGGCCCATCACGGTGACGACCGGCGAGCGCGGCTCGGTGTCGGTGGAATCGTCGACGACGTCGAACAGGCCTTCCTCGACGTCGCTGGCGGCGACGCGCTTGACGGTGTGGCCAAGTTCTTCGGCGATCAGCTGGGCGGTGTCCGCATCGATCACGTCGGTGATCTTGTGCATCGCGCCCTGCTTCATCAGCATGCGGATCACGTCAACCGCGCGTTCCGACATGCGGTTGGCAAGTTCCTGGATGGTGATGGCTTCGGGAATCACGACCTCGCGGATGAGCTTTTCCTTCGGCTCGTTCGAGGCATGGCCTTTCAGGCGCTGGGTGCGGCGGCGGAACGATGCGATCGAACGTTCGCGCACGTCGTCGGCATTGAGCGCGGTGGTGACGGTGAGGCGCGAACGCTGCTTCTGCGGCGCCGGTTTGGCCGTAACCTTGGGCGCGATCACGGGGCGCGCAGCGCCGCCGGGGCCGCGACGGATCACGCGCGGGCCCTCATCCTCATCGCTGCCGTCGGCGGCGACGGCGGTTGACCGCGTCGGGATTGCCGCGCGGGTCGTTGTGGTGGCGGGTGCGGCCTTGGCTTCGGCTTCGCCGAAGCGGCGCTTGGCCTCGAGTTCGGCCTTGCGCTTGGCTTCTTCTTCCTGGCGGTGGCGCTCTTCCTCGGCCTTGCGACGAGCTTCCGCGGCTTCGCGTTCGGCCTGCTCGCGGCCTTCCTTGCTGTTGCGGCGGGCCGCTTCCTCTTCGGCCAGGCGCCGTTCTTCCTCGGCACGGATCTTGGCTTCGGCCAGCGCACTGGCGCGTGCGCTGCGCTCGTCTTCGGTCAGCGTCCGCAGCACCACGCCGGAACTGGCGCGGGGAGCCGCAGCCGTGGTGGTGCGTGCCGGCGGCGCCTTGGCGGCGGGAGCTTTTGCGGCCGGTTCGACCGCAGGCGCCGGCTCTGCCGCAGCCGGAGCGTCGCCGCCGATGCGGCGCTTGCCCCGCTTCTCGACCACCACCTGCTTGCTACGGCCGTGGCTGAAGCTCTGGCGCACGGTGCCCTGCTCGACGCGCGGCTTGAGCGTCAAGGTCTTGGTCGGGCTGACGCTCAGAGTCTTGTCGCCAGGATTTTTCGTATCAACCATTCAGCAGTCCCAATCTTGTTGCGCTGTACGCAATCGCACAGGTCGTGTCGTTAGAATTCTTGCCGCGTTTCGCTGCCTTGCCGCTGCCCGCCATCCCGGTATCGGACCAGGGTCTGGCTGCGCGACAGGAACGTCCTGCTCGCCGGGCCCGCGAGCAGGGCTGCATGTATCACATTTGACCGGCCCAGTGCCAAATCCAATTCCGCCGATGACAGCGCGGAGATGACCGGAATTTCCCGCGATTCAGCGGAATCCGCGGTCGTTTTCTTAACGATAGCGTCCAATTTCCGGATTCCGTCCGCCGCTCCGTCCGATGCGTGGAGCAGCGCGACAGCCTGTCGGCGAACCAGCGCCTCTTCGACCTTGGCAAAACCGGAAACGGCCTGACCGGCCTTGGCGACCATCGCGAGTGCGTCGAGCGCGCTGCGGACCAGCAAATGGCCAGTATCCTCGGCCAGCGTCGGCGCAGCGCGGACGTCCCGCTTGAAGCCCCTGCTGAACTGGTGACGCCGGACCGCTTCTGCAACCGCCGCATGGGACGCGGAAATCCAGAGGCCCCGCCCGGGAAGCTTGCGTTTCAGGTCGGCGACGACCTCGCCCGAGGGCGAGACCACGAACCGGATCAGCTCGTCGACCGGCCGCACCTCGCGCGTGACCGCGCACATCCGTGACGTCGCGGGCTTTGCAGTCCGCGGTCCGTCATCCAGATCTGCCGGGTCGGCGAGGGCGAGCATGCGTGGGCCATCTCCTTAGTCATGGGCGCGAGTTCTTCGCGCAAAACCGGTATCCACTTTTGCGGAACACGCGCTTACGCCGGCTGGTCTTCGGCGGCATCAGCTTCCGCCGGTTTTGCAAGATCGGCCTCGGTGATCCAGCCGGCCTTGAGACGGGCCTGCATGATCATGGCCTCGGCGTCCTCGCGCGAAATCTCGATGCCATCGAGATAGCCGGCGTGCTTGACGGCCTCGCCGTCCTTGCGCTCGGTCCAGCCGACCAGATCGTCGGTGGCGCAGCCCGCGAGGTCCTCGACGCTCTTGACGTCGTTCTCGCCGAATTTCACCAG
The DNA here is from genome assembly GCA_051953235.1 of Nitrobacter sp. GTDB lineage: Bacteria > Pseudomonadota > Alphaproteobacteria > Rhizobiales > Xanthobacteraceae > Nitrobacter. The sequence continues at coordinate 6,177 of JBQCIZ010000393.1, forward strand.
CATCTTCGAGGTCACGCCGGGAACGGTCTTCACCGCATCCTCGACGCCGAGCTCGGTCCGCCGGGCTTCCA
>JBQCIZ010000394.1:0-3683 GCA_051953235.1 Nitrobacter sp.
CACGGCATAGGCGTCGTGACCGACCTTGCCGTCCGGCACCAGGTAATAGGGGCGGACGATATAGAGATCGTCGATCTCCGCGCGCGGCACGAACTGGTCGATCTCGATGGTGTGGGTGGAGTCGAGCGCGATGTTGTCGAGCTCGTCCTTGGTCACCTCGAGATAGCTGTCGGTGTCGATCTTGTAGCCCTTGACGATATCGTCGTTGTCAACGTCTTCGCCGGTCTCGGCGTCGACCCGCTGGTACTTGATGCGGTGGCCGGTCTTGCGGTTGATCTGATTGAAGCTGACCTTCTCGGACTCCGACGTCGCCGGAAACAGGGCGACAGGGCAGGTCACGAGCGAAAGGCGCAAAAAGCCTTTCCAGTTCGCACGCGGGGCCATCGGACAAACTCCATACGCAACAGGCCGGGATACGGAACAAGATACGGAATGGGTTTTAATATCACGGACGGCGAAACGTTCCGAGTCGCGAACGTGGTAAACGCGCGGGCATCAGCGTCGCAGGCGAGTGGCGTTCCGGTTGTGTTCTGGATTCTGCGAGCGTGGCCGGTTGGCGCAAGCAGGCAGTGTGGCGTTACGCCTTGAAGTAGGCGATCTGCTGCGTGGTCGCGAGCAGGCGTCCGCCCGGCGACCACAGTTCGCCGATCTGATCGCCATAGCTCTTGCTGAACACCTTTGCGTCGGCGGTCGCCAGCACATTGCGGATGTCTTCAGCGGCGAGATCCTCGGCGCTGGTGTGAAAGTAGGTCGTCAGCGACACCGTTCCGAACGGAACGAGTTCGCCGCGGACATGGAAGATGCGTCCGAAGAACGCGTCCGACATCGAGAGCAGCGACAGCATGTCGATGCGCCGCGGCGCATGGTCGCCGATCCATAGTTTCGAGCGCGCGGAGGCCGGCTCGGCATTCGGCTGGCCGGAGAGCGACGGCGCGCCATCGATGAATCGGAAGTCGTACTGCTTCACCCATGACATTCCGAACGCGCTTCGCGGCAGCGGCCTGACCTGCTCGACCGGCGGTGCGCCCGGAAATACTGCGGGCTGATGCGTCCACGACGGGCGGCGGATCGCAAACACCGCGGTCGCAAACGCAGCGACCTCGTCGTTCTGCGTCAGCTCGACCGACCAGTGCTGCGTGGAGCGATTGGCCTTGATGAGCCGAACATCGAGTTCGAATGCGCCGCGCGCGATCGGCGCGCAGTAATTGACCGTGATCGCCAGCGGATCTCCGGAGCAATCCACGTGCCCGATGATCGCCCGCAGCATGGTGGCGGCAGTGGCGCCGCCGAACGGTCCGACGAAGGCCCAGTAGTCGTCGCTGGTGTGACCGTTCCATCGGCTGTCGCCCGGCGTAACGCGCGTGGCGGCGTCGAAGACGTGCTCGGTGGTGTACAGGGGTGTGTGCAATCGATCGGCCTTTTTACATGCGGCGGTACGATCACCTTATCCGACACGTCCGCTTGTTGTTTCAAGTTGTTTCGCCGCCGCATCCGGCAATCATCGGAAACAGTGCGCAAGTCCTGATTAACCAGCCGCGTCTGTCATTCGCTTCGTCACCGAATCGTCATCCGGTCAGCGCGGAGAATCCATGTCCGATATCTACAGCATCCTGTCGTCAGCCTATACGGCGACAACGACAACGCCGGCATCGAATACGCCCTACGTCAACGTCGATCCCACGCTCTATCAGGGCACCTGGTCGGGCACGTATACGAACAACAACCAGAAATTCGAGCTGACTGTCTCACAGGTCAACGGCTTTCGCGCGCAGGTGAAATACCAGAGCGGCAGCACGGTGCAGTATCAGAGCGTGCTGATCAAGGACGGCTCGTTCCGGATCGGCGACACCAAGTTCTGGCTCAACGCCAACGGCGGCGCGACGGTCGGCACCGTCATCACCAGTCCGGTCGATGGCTCAACGACGCTGATCCAGGGCAGCGCGACACTGGACACGTAACGAGCAATCGCCGCACTTACATGCGGATTGATTGAGCCATCATGCCCGGTGTGCCGGGCATTCGCGCCTAAAATCGGATAGCTGTTTAAATTTTTCCCCAAGGAACAAATTAAGAACACTTTAGCAAGTCTTTGATATATCATTGTGATTCGGCACATTGCCGACACAATATCTATGGTCTGTTAGGGATTTCGAGGACTACATGTCCACCATCGCCTTCGATCAGTTCGCCCTTACCCGCATCGCCGACTTCGCGCGCTCGCTGTCGCGGCTGCATCGGATCTCCCGCTGCCAGCGCGTCGACGACGACCAGTTCGACCGCGAGTTCAACGCGGTCTGCATGTCGGTCTGGGGCTACACCATCGACGACATCGGCGACGACCTGTTCCCGGCTGATGACCATGCCTTTCTGGATTCGCTCGATGAAGCCCACGCACGGATCTTCGCCGCCGAGCAGGGCTACGACCTCGTCGACGACACGGGCATGCTCACCGACTGGTGGGGCTATTGCTGGATGATCCTGGCCGAGAAGCGCGGCCTGCTGACGCCGGAGAACCGCGCGGCTGCGCGCGCTGCAATCGAGGAAAAATATCTGTCGTCGCCGAACGTCATCGGCGTCATCGTCGGACGCTAGAGTCGATCATCTTCAGATAAAATCGAGAAAATGACCGTCACCTCTCCCCACCGGGGAGAGATCGGATCGCGCGGCAGCGCAAGTGCGCGCCGGAGCGATCCGGGTGAGGGGGATTTTCAACATTCGCGCCTTACCCCCTCACCCCAACCCTCTCCTCATGGGAGAGGGAGTTCTCATCGCCATGTTGGGAGCATTTTCTGCAATCGATACGCTTTAAAATGCGTTCTTAGTTGACGGCGCGCGTGCCGCGTAACGCCGCTGGTTTCCGCGTATCCGCCGGAGGCAGATTGGCTTCATGGCTGACGGAATGAGAGCCGTCGTCAATCATCTCCGCCGTGACCGGTGTGACTTTCATTTCGCCGAGCCGCGCGCGAACTTCAGCCGTCAGGCCGGGATAATCGGCAACCGGCGTGAATTCGGCGGTCTGCTCTACACCAACGCGCATGCCGGAATAGGCCACAAGTCCGCTCGACGTGGCAATGACGTCGCCCGATCGCAACGAAGTATCGAGCGAGAGATCGACCGGTGCGAGGCCGGCGGGATCGCGGCCGTTGCAGGTGCAGTCCGCCTTCAGCGCCTTGCGATAGGCGTAGGCGTTGGCGCTGTCCGCATAACGTTCGCCGCTGCTCGATGTGGCGTTGTCGATGCTGGTGCCGGAGAACACCTTTGTCGGGCTCGCCGGGCAAAACGTCTGGCACATCTGCGCCGGCGTCGAGCCGCCGCGCGCCAGCAGGGGAAAATATTTGCCGTCGCAGCTTCGCACGCAGAATGCGGCATAGTGGCCGCCGCCCGATGCCGCAGGCTTCGGTGCGGCGGGTTGCGGCTGATTGAAGCCGAACGGGTCGGCGAAGGAACTGACAGCGGGTGACGGCTGCTGCTGTTGCTTCGGCGCGCCGCCGAACAGGAAATCGAACAAGCCTTCGGCTGATGCGGTGCGCGGCACGAGCAGGAGGGGCGCGGCGAGCGAGGCGGCAAGCATCATGCGGCACCGGGCGGACGGGGTCTGCAACTCGTAACGCAACGCGCACTCCACGCAACAAACATGCCGAACGTGATGCGCCGCGTGCTGTTCGCACCGGCGCTGCGTCGAC
>JBQCIZ010000395.1:0-5810 GCA_051953235.1 Nitrobacter sp.
GGCGCGACGCCGCGGCAGGTCGCCCTGAGCTTCCTGACGCGGCGTCCGTCGGTGCTCGCGATTCCGAAGGCCTCGTCTGCCGTGCATGCCGCCGACAATGCCGGGGCGGGCGATCTGGTGCTCGGCGACGACGAGGTCGTGTTGCTGGAACAGACCTTTCCGCGCGGACCAGAGCCGCGCAGCCTGCCGATGCTCTGACTGTTGAGGCGCTGTCCTCCGTGACGGTTCGCCGCGCCCAAACGCGCATATCCGCTGCCTGATTTCGGTACTTGTGAATTGAACCGGTTCGTCGTCTTGTCGGATGCATACTGATCGGGCCTCGCGATTCGTGGGCCTCTTTCATCCTCCGGCACCTTTCGCGACGTGACGACGATTTCCCAACCGTTGACCGAGGTCACCAGCTCAGCGCCCGGCCGTGTCGACCGCCCGTTTCGCGGCATCGCGCTGATCCTGACATCGACGGTGTTCCTCGGCACATCCGACGTCACCGCGAAATACCTGACGCATACGCTGCCAGCGGTGGAGATTGCCTGGCTCCGCTTCCTGGTGTTTGCGCTGATCATGGTGCCGGCGATGATTCCGGGCTCGCCGCTGTTCGCGCTGCGAACCGGCTATTTCAATATTCAGATCCTGCGCGGCGCGACGCTGCTCGGCTCGTCGCTGTTCTTCATCTCGGGCCTGAAATTTCTTCCGATCGCCGAAGCGTCGGCCACCGGCTTCGTGTCGCCGCTGTTCGTAACCGCGCTGTCGATCGTGTTCCTCGGCGAAAAGGTCGGCGTGCGCCGCTGGGTCGCAACCGCGGTCGGTCTTCTCGGCGTGCTGGTCATCCTGCGGCCGGGAACGGGCGCCTTCCATCCGGCCGCGCTGTTTCCCATCGTGTCGGCGTTGTCATGGGCCGGAACCCTGATCATGACGCGGATGATGAGCGGCAGCGAGCGCGCCATCACCACCATGACCTATTCGTCGATCATCGGCCTGTGGATACTGTCGTTGCTGGTGCCATTCTTCTGGGTGACGCCAAGCTGGGAAGCGATCCTGCTCGGCGTGTTCATCGGCGTCGCCTCCACCGCGGGCCAGTGGATCGTGGTGCTGGCGTTCCGCTATGCCGATGCGTCGGTGCTGGCGCCGTTCCAGTATATCCAGTTGCTGTGGGTCAGCATTTTCGGCTTCCTGCTGTTCAGCGAAGTGCCGGATATCTGGACCATCACCGGCGCGGCTTTCATCATCGGCAGCGGCCTCTATACGGCGCACCGTGAACGCATCCGCCGCTCTGCGATGCGCGCGGTGGCCGCGGAGCCATCGCCGAACGCGTAAGCGAGCCGCGACGTCCCGGGCTATTCCGGCGGGCTAGGCCGAAGCCACAATGATATGAGCCTGAATTTTGGCGGATACTTCGCCGGTGCCGTGCCGGTCTGCGATCACGGATGTGGCATAGTCGGTTGCGGCTTGCAGCTTTCCTTCTTCCCTTGCCTCGATTTCGTTGCGAAGCAGGGTGCCCTGACAATAGGCGACCGCTGGAAGGCGCGGCGAGGGCGCGCGGCTTTGTTCGGCCCTCGTCGTGATCGTCACGCTGGAGAAGCCTGCCTTGTCGAGGTCGCTGCGGATCAGCGCCGTATCGTGATAGCCGTGCGGAGTGCGCGCCAGAAAGCGCGGCGGATCGTCAGGAAAAATCCTGGCGAGCGCATTCGTGACGTCATCCGCGAAAATGTTCTCCTCGATGCGATCCCATACGCTGAACAAAAAATGTCCTCCGGGTTTCAGGACCCGTTTGGCTTCGCGATAGGCCGAGGGGCGGTCGGGAAAGAACATCGCGCCGAACTGACAGCAAACCAGATCGAAGGCCGCGTCTTCGAACGGCAGCGCCATGGCATCGGCCTGACGCCATGTGATGCGGCTGTCGGGACCTTGCCGGGAAGCGGCGTAGTTCAGCATCGGCGGATTGAGGTCGGTTACGGTATAGCGGGCGTTCGGAGGCAGCTTTGGCGCTAATGCGCGGGTAACGGCTCCGGTGCCCGCGGCGACTTCCAGCACAGCGCCGGGCGAGAAAGACGCCGCGCGCTGCGCCATGTCCGCGGCATACGCCTCGAAGATCAGCGGCACCATATAGTGGTCGTAGTTTTCCGGCACCGAGCCGGCGAATAACTTGTCCGCTTCCAACATGGCTACCCCCGCCATCCGTTGAGCGGATCGAGGCTAGCATGGAGTTGCGCGCCGCGGTCCGCCTTTTTTGATCGGACTTCGGGGCTAGACGGGCAGCGCGATAGTGTATTTGACCTGGCTCAGCGCGAAGCTCGACTCGATCGAGGCGATGCCGTCGAGCCGCGTCAGCCTGTTCTTCAGAAATGCTTCATAGGATGCGAGGTCGGCGACGACGACGCGCAGCAGGTAGTCGCGGTTGCCGGTCATCAGGTAGCACTCCAGCACTTCCTCCCAGCCCGAGATCGCCTTGGCGAAACGGTTGAGGTCGGCCTCCTTCTGCCGCTCCAGCTTGATCGAGATGAAGACGCTGACCGGTAGCCCGAGGGACTTCTGATCCACCAGCGCCATGTAACGCGTGATGACGCCGCGGCTTTCCAGCAGTCGCACGCGGCGGTGACACGGCGACACCGAGAGGCCGACCTTGTCGGCGAGCTCCTGCATGGTGATGCGGCTGTCGGATTGCAGGATTCCGAGAATCTTGCGGTCGATAGCGTCGAGGGCGGTCATTGGTAAAAACTCGCTTTGGAGAGCATTTCAGAGAGAATATATCCCAATACGGCCGGGTACTGCGCGAAATTTGAGATTTTTAGAGGGGCGGGCGGGCGTAACATCGGAGCACATTTCTCACCTGCCGAGGTGCCCATGCCTGCCGATGCCGCACGTCTTGAAATCCTGACAGCCCTCGCGCGCAAGGCGTTGTGGCTGTCGTCGTGGACCATCCATAACGCGAACCACATCCGGCCCAACACCGACGGGCTGAAGGTCGGCGGCCATCAGGCGTCGTCAGCCTCGCTCGCGACCATCATGTCGGCGCTGTATCTCTCGGTGCTGAAGCCGGAGGATCGCGTCGCGGTGAAGCCGCATGCGAGCCCGGTGTTCCATGCGATCCAATACCTGCTCGGTCATCAGACGCGCAACAAGCTGGAGAACTTTCGCGGCTTCAAGGGCGCGCAGTCGTATCCGTCGCGCACCAAGGATGCCGACGATGTCGATTTCTCGACCGGCTCGGTCGGCCTCGGTGCGGCGCAGACGCTGTTCTCCTCGCTGGTGCAGGACTACGTCAAGGCGCACGGCTGGATGAAAGGTCGGCCGGAGGGGCGGATGATCGCGCTGGTCGGCGACGCCGAGATGGACGAGGGCAATATTTTCGAGGCGCTACTCGAAGGCTGGAAGCACGGCCTGCGCAACACCTGGTGGATCGTCGACTACAACCGCCAGAGCCTCGATGCCGTGGTGCGCGAAGGTCTCTGGGAGAAGTTCGAATCCATGTTCCGAAATTTCGGCTGGGACGTGGTGATCGTGAAATACGGCCGCTTGATGCAGGCGGCGTTTGCCGAGCCCGGTGGCGAGGCGTTGCGGCGCTGGATCGATACCTGTCCGAACCAGATGTACGCGGCGCTGTGTTTCCAGGGCGGCGCGGCGTTTCGCAAACGCCTTCAGGACGAGATCGGCGATCAGGGCGACGTGTCGGCGCTGATCGATCGCCGCAGCGATGACGAACTGCTGGCGCTGATGTCGAACCTCGGCGGCCATGACATGGCGAGTGTGCTGGAGGCCTTCGAGGCCATCGACCACGACCGCCCGGTGTGCTTCATCGCCTACACCATCAAGGGTGTCGGCCTGCCGTTCCAGGGCCACAAGGACAACCACGCCGGCCTGATGACGCCGGCGCAGATGGAGGCGTTCCGCACCGCGCAGAACATCCGGCCGGGCCATGAGTGGGACAGGTTCGAGGGGCTGCCGCAAGAGTCCGCCGCGCTGGAAGCCTTTCTGGCGCGCGTGCCATTCAACCGCGAGGGCCGCCGCCGGCTCAGCGCACCCGCGGTCGATGTGCCGCAGCACCTGTCGTTCACGCCGTCGCCGCAGATGTCGACGCAACAGGGGTTCGGGCTGATCCTCAACGAGCTCGGCAAGGGCAACACCGGTCTCGCGTCCCGCATCGTCACCGCGTCGCCCGATGTCACGGTGTCCACCAACCTCGGTGCGTGGGTCAATCGCCGCGGGCTGTTCGCCAAGGCGGCAATGGCTGATGTGTTCAGGAAGGAGAAGATCCCCTCGACCTTCGCGTGGGACTTCTCTCCGAAAGGGCAGCACATCGAGCTCGGCATCGCCGAGGCCAACCTGTTCATCCTGATGTCGGCGCTGGGGCTGTCGCATTCCATCAACGGCGAAAGGCTGCTGCCGATCGCGACGCTGTACGACCCCTTCATCAGCCGCGCGCTCGATCAGCTCAACTACGCCTGCTATCAGGACGCCCGCTTCATGGTGGCAGGAACGCCTTCAGGTATCACGCTTGCGCCCGAGGGCGGCGCGCATCAGTCGATCGCGACGCCGCTGATCGGCATGGCGCAGGATGGTCTTGCCTCGTTCGAACCGGCCTTTGTCGACGAACTCGCGATCATGATGCGCTGGGGCTTTGAGCACATGCAGCGCGAGCTGACCGATGAAGGCGACGACCGCAGCGGCATGCGCAACGGCGGCTCGGTCTACCTGCGTCTGTCCACGCGGACCATCGAGCAGCCGCAGCGAATGATGACGCCGGATCTGGAGAAGGCCATCACCGACGGCGCCTATTGGCTGCGGAAGCCCGGCCCCAATGCGGAAGTCATCGTCGCCTATACCGGCACGGTCGCGCCCGAGGCGATCGAGGCCATTGGCATGCTGGGCGAGAGCCGCCGCGATGTCGGGCTTTTGGCGATCACCTCCGCCGACCGGCTGCATGCGGGATGGACCGCAGCGCGAAAGATGCGGCGCGACCGCCAGCATCCGCATTTTCTCAGCCACATCGAAAAGCTGCTGTCGCCGCTGCCGCGCGACTGCGGCATCGTCACCGTGCTCGACGGCCATCCGGCCGCGCTCGGCTGGATCGGTGCGGTTTGCGGCCATCGCATGGAGGCGCTCGGCGTCGAGCACTTTGGTCAGACCGGCACCATCGACGATCTCTACGGGCACCATGGCATCGACGCCAACGCCATTATCGACGCGGCGGAATCCCTGACCACGGGCGCGCCGGTGCGGCACCGGAAAATGGCGGTGTAGACAAGGAACAAACCTGCACTCAGCGCGTTTCGGTCGGTGGGGCTCCTTGTCAATAGCCGCGCCATCGAACGATGAACATCCTTGATCCTCAGGGTCCGATAGGCGCCGCTGAAAAAACCATCCTGATCGACTCGATCGGGATCATGCTCGCGATCGTGGTTCCCACCATCGTCGCAATCGCCGCCTTTGCGTTCTGGTTTCGCGCGGGCAATTCACACGCGCGCTATCTGCCCGACTGGGCCTATTCCGGTCGTATCGAACTCGTGGTGTGGTCGATCCCGGCGCTGACCGTGATCCTGCTCAGCGGTGTGGCCTGGATCGGCGCACATGAACTCAATCCGGGAAAGGCGATCGCAAGCACGCATAAGCCGCTCCGGATCCAGGTCGTCTCGCTCGACTGGAAGTGGCTGTTCATCTACCCCGATCAAAAAATCGCGACCGTCAACACGCTGACGATTCCGTCAGGCGTTCCGCTGCAACTCGAACTGACGTCGGCGAGCGTCATGAATGCGTTCTTCATTCCGCAGTTCGGCAGCATGATCTACACGATGAACGGCATGACCACGCGGCTC
>JBQCIZ010000396.1:0-2025 GCA_051953235.1 Nitrobacter sp.
CAAGGCGTACAACTATCTCAAGACGGTGGTCCGCGCCTGAGGCGCTGCTGACAGAGGCGGGCGCCATGATCGAGATGCGTTCGGCGGTCGACTTCTACGAGCGCCATCCGATCTCGGCGGAGATCATCCTCTCCAAACTCAAGGCCAGCCGGGGACACCTCGACGATCTCGCGCCGTCGGAACTGTTCGCACACGATCAGGACCACTATGGCGGGTTGGCCGCCAACGACGCACTGGCCGAACGCGCCGGTATCGGGCAGGGCTCCCGTGTCGTCGATTTTTGCGCGGGCCTCGGCGGGCCGGCGCGTTATTTCGCGGATCGCTACGGCGCCGATGTGACCGGCATCGAATTGACGCCGGCGCGCGTCAGGGGCGCGGAGGAACTGACGCGACGCGTCGGATTGCAGGACCGCGTCCGCGTGATCGGCGGCGACGTGATGCGGGTTCCATTACCCGATGCGAGCTTCGATGCCGTCATCAGTCAGGAAGCGCTGCTCCACGTGCCCGACAAGGCGAAGGCCCTGGCGGAAGCCTTTCGAATCCTGAAACCCGGTGGCCGGCTTGCATTCACGGATTGGGTCGCCCACCGCGCGCTCTCTGCCGGCGACAGGGAATTGATGTGGCAGGGCATGGCCGTCACCGATCTCTATAGTTTCGCGACATATGAGGGTCTCATCCGCAGCGCGGGCTTCGTGGTCGAGTCGGCCGAGGATCTGACGGCGAACTGGGGTGAGATCCTGCGCGAGCGTCTCGCCATGTATCGAAAGCTCCGCGCAGAGGCGCAGATGGCGGGCGCACCGGCCGGCCATGACGCGTTCTATGAAAGCTACGTGCGCTTTGTCGATCTGGTGAACGATGCCGCTCTCGGTGGCGGACGCTTCACTGCCGAAAAACCGGCCTGATCGTCCCTTTCCCCGACTTCAATCGTTCAACCCGGCATCTCGCCGATCCAGGCCGGGCTTGGCCGGACCGGCGATCCGCGGCGGCCGCAGCCGTTTCACCGGCGCGTTGATGCCGCGCCGGCGGCGAATGCACCAGAGCACGAGTCCGGCGGCGACGCCCGCGACGAGTACGGTCGGCAGCCAATAGTGGCGCACAAGCCCCGCGGGGTGTGCGAAGCCGCCGTAGCGATGCAGCACCGACACTGCCGCCATTCCCGGCACGATATGCGCCGAGGCCCACACCACGATCGCGACGACGTTGATGGCGTAGAAGCGTTGCGGCGGCATGCCCAGTGCACCCGCGGTCAGCGGCACGAAGGCGCGCACCGGCGCGACGAAGCGGGCGAAGAACACCGCTAGCGTGCCGTAGCGGTTGAAGAAGGTCTCGCTCTGCGCGACCACGCCGGGATAGCGGGCCATCGGCCATGCGCTGAGGATTTCCCGTTGCGAGCGATGGCCGATCCAGAACGCGGTGCCGTCGCCGATCACGGCCCCCGATACCGCGGCCAGCATGACCGGCAGGAATTTCAGCTCGCCGTCGCCGATCAGCGCGCTGAGCGCCAGAATGATCGTCGAGCCCGGGATCACCGAGCCGAACACCGGCACGGCTTCCAGCAACGCGGCGAGAAAGACGGTGAGATAGGCGAGGCCGGCATGGGCGGAGACGATGCCGGTCAGGTACGCGATGTAGCCAGTCACGAAATCCCCGTTCCCGCGTCGTGGCTGACGCTCCGGTCAAATGCCGTTAGTGGTCTTCGGGTTCAATAGCGCTTCGCCCTAAATTTTGCCGGATCGCGCCCTGATTCGCAGGGCAGCCTTTCAAATTCCGCAGCAAGCACCTATCTTGATGATATTCCATGGGAACTTTGATTGAACGGCGGGCTTCTGCCGGCCACGGCTCTCTGCTAGGTTTCGCGCGAGCCCCTCATCCGTAGCCATGCGCAATTCTGGTTTCGGGAGTGCCCCGGAACCTCGGAGGATTGATGACGACCGCCGCCACGACCAAGACTGAAGCCCCCACCCGGTTGCCAGACATGAAGGTCTCGGTCCGGCAGGTGTTCGGGATCGACAGCGATCTCGAGGT
>JBQCIZ010000397.1:0-2784 GCA_051953235.1 Nitrobacter sp.
GACGTGCGCGCCAGCGCTGTGACGCTCGATCGCTTTTGCGGTTCGGGCATCACCAGCGTCAATATGGCCGCGGCTTCGATCATGGCGGGAGCGGAAGATCTCGTCATCGCCGGCGGCTGCGAGATGATGTCGATGGAAGGCCGGCGCGGGCAAAGTCCGATGATGATGGATTCCGGCAACCTGCGTTTGCGGGCGAGGCATCCACAGTCGCACCAGGGTGTCTGCGCCGACGCTATAGCGACGCTGGAGGGCATTACGCGCGCCGATGTCGACGCGCTCGGCCTCGAAAGCCAGAAGCGGGCGGCCAGCGCGATGGCGAATGGGCATTTCAAGAAAAGCCTTGTCCCGGTCCATCGCGAGGACGGCAGCCTCGCGCTCGATCGTGAGGAATATCCACGGCCGCAGACCACGATGGAGGGACTGGCCGCGCTCAAGCCGGCATTCCCTGCGATCGCTGACTATGCACTCGACGACAAGGGCACGACCTATCGTGGCCTGATCCTGCAGCAGTATCCCGATCTCGACATCAACTTCATGCATCACGCCGGCAATTCGTCCGGCGTCGTGGATGGCGCTGCGGCGATTTTGCTGGCGTCGCCGGACTACGCGAAAAAGCACGGCTTGAAGCCGCGCGCACGCGTTGTTGCCATGGCGAACATGGGCGATTCGCCGACCCTGATGCTGAATGCGCCGGTACCTGCCACCAGAAAGGTGCTGGCCAAGGCAGGGCTGACTATCGACGACATCGACCTGTTCGAGATCAACGAGGCCTTCGCTGTGGTCGCGGAAAAATACATTCGCGACCTCAAGCTCGATCGCGCCAAGGTCAATGTCAACGGCGGTTCGATTGCACTCGGCCATCCGATCGGCGCGACCGGATCGATCCTGATCGGTACCATCCTCGACGAACTGGAGCGTCGCGATCTCAAACGCGGGCTGGTGACGATGTGCGCGGCAGGCGGCATGGCGCCGGCCATTATCGTCGAGCGCGTTTGAAGCGGATTTGATTGGGTGGAATCAATCTTCGTCATGCCCGGCTTTATGCCGGGCATCCACGTCTTGAAAATTTCCACGAAGTACGACGTGGATGGCCGGGACAAACCCGGCCATGACAGATCAGTCTATTTCTATCGAAAGCGATCGTGCTGCAGGTGTGAGACTACGCGGCGTTGACGCGGGCGTCGTCGGCGACGTGGATCTCGCCGCCATATTGCGTCGAGTCCGGATCGAGATTCGGCGGCAGAGGTTTGTCCGTAAAGAAGTGATGGCAATCGCTGAGATGCCCGCCGCGTACGGTGGCGTTGCGGCCGAACTTGCTGGCATCGGCAACGAGCAACGCGGTGCGGCAGTTGGCGAGAATCGCCTGCCGGGCCTGCACTTCGCCGGAATGAAAATCGAGCAGCGTTCCGTCCTCGTCGATGCCGCCGACACCGAAGATGCCGAAGTCGGCCTTAAAGCCGGAAAAGAAGCGCTCCGCGGTGTCGCCGATGATATCGCGGTCGAAGGCGCGGAGCGTACCCCCCGCCATTGTGATCTCGATGTTGGGATTGCGTGCGAACGCGCCGGCCACATTCAGGTTGTTGGTGATGACCCGCAGGTCCTGGCGATGGGAGAGAGCCTGCGCGACATATTCGGGCGTGGTGCCGAGCCCGATCATGAGCGACACGCCGTCGGGGATGAAGTTTGAGACGGCCTCGGCGATGCGCCGCTTGGCGCCGGGGTTCAGCCCCTGCCGGCTTCCGTAGGCGAGGTTCTGGTTCTGAACGGGAAGACTGACGCCGCCATGAATCCGGCGTAGCAGACCCTGGTCGCAGAGCTGATTGACGATCCGGCGGACCGTCTGCTGGGTGACGTCGAAGTTGGCGGCGAGATGCTCGATCGAGGCGAAGCCCTTGTCGCGCACGATTTCCAGAATTCGCGACTGTCGTTCGGTGGCGACCTTGAGCATAGAACCCCGCTGTCACAAAAATCTATCATTCGAAAGTTATAAGCGCAATTTCTATTTCATATGCGTATGTTTTATGTTCATATGAACATGCACTGAACCGGATTGGATCATGTCGGCGATCAGGTTGGATCACGTCTCCAAGCTTTGGGGGGCCATGCGGGCCGTCGATGACGTGAGTCTGACGGCCGATGAAGGCGCGTTGCTCGTGCTGCTTGGTCCGTCGGGCTGCGGTAAGTCCACGACCCTTCGTCTGATCGCAGGTCTTGAGCAGCCGGATGGCGGTGCAATCTCGATCAGCGGCGCCGATGTCACCAATCTCACGCCGGCGCAGCGCAAGATTTCCATGGTGTTCCAGTCCTACGCGCTGTTTCCACATCTGAGCGTGGCGGAAAACATTGTCTTCGGGCTCCGCGTCCGCCGGATCTCGCGCGCAGAGCGCGACGAACGGCTCAAGCGCGTCGCCGATATTGTCGGTCTCAGTCACTTACTCGAGCGCAAACCCTCGCAACTCTCCGGCGGACAGCGCCAGCGCGTGGCGCTCGGCCGTGCCATCATCGCGGAAGCGCGCGTGTGCCTGATGGACGAACCGATGTCCAACCTCGACGCCAAACTGCGCCACGAGATGCGAACTGAAATCCGCTCGCTACAGCAGCGGCTCGGGATGACGATGGTCTATGTGACCCACGACCAGACCGAAGCCATGACGATGGCCGATCGTATTGTTTTGATGCGTGACGGCCGCATTGAGCAGAACGGGACGCCGGAAGAACTCTACAATCGCCCCGCGACGGCCTTCACCGCCCGCTTCATCGGGACGCCGCCGATGAACCTGATCG
>JBQCIZ010000398.1:0-5599 GCA_051953235.1 Nitrobacter sp.
GGCTCGCGCGGGCGCGCGCCATGCTGCGGTCGGCGTGGCTTGCGGAAGAGGAGCAACCCAGATGACCTGCGACGAAGCGGACATCCTTCTGCACGCGCTGATCGACGGCGAACTCGACGCCGGTCACGCACGCGAGGTCGAACAACATATCGCCACCTGCCCGCGCTGCGCCGCCGCGCTCAAGGCCTATCGCGAAATGAATGCTACCATTGCCGCGGCGGACGTGCGCTTCACGGCACCGGCCCATTTGCGCCAGCGCATCGAAGCAGCGCTGCCGCAATCGCGTGGCACCAGCCGCAGGTCGCTCCTGAGGGGCTTCGCCATGGGCTCGGCGGTGTCGGCCATAGCTGCCACCGGCATCGTCGCAATCGTGTTGCGCAACGACGATGAGCAGCGCATCGCCTCGGAAGTGGTCTCGGCACATTTGCGGTCATTGCAAGCCGGACACCTCACCGACGTGCTCTCGACCGACCAGCATACGGTCAAGCCATGGTTCAACGGGCGGCTCGATGTATCGCCGCCGGTGATCGACCTCACCGCGCTTGGCTTCACCTTGATCGGCGGGCGGCTCGACTACATCGATGGACGGGCCATCGGCGCGGTCGTCTACAAACGGCGCGCGCACGTCATCAATCTGTTCGTCGCACAAACGCCGAATGCCGGACACAGCGCCGCGCGTACCGTAGACATGCAGGGCTTCAACATCCGCCGCTGGCGCGACCACGGCCTGAGCTTCTGGGCAGTGAGCGATCTCAATGCCGACGAACTTGCTGAATTCAGCGACAAGTTCGAGAGCGCGATGCGAACGAGCGGGACCGGATAGAATCAGGCCGACTTGCGGACGGCGTTGTCCATCAGGGTCTTGCCGAGCGACCAGATCGCACCGGGCACCTGATGGCTCGCAGCGATGACGCTATCAAACGAGGTCTCGATCCACTTGCAGTCGTCGTCGTTGATGATGAGCGGCGGCAGCAGCTTGATGGTGTGGCTGCCGTGCCCGGCGACCTGGGTCAGGATCTTGTGATCCTTGAACAGCGGTACCGTGATGAGCTGGCAGAACAGCCCTTTATTGGCGGTCTCCAGCAGATTCCATGACGCCTTGAGGCGCAGCGATTTCGGCGGCCCGAACTCGACGCCGATCATCAGGCCCTTGCCGCGCACTTCCTTCAGCAATTCGTAGCCGGGTACCATGCGATTCAGCGCCAGCCGCAATTCCGCGCCGCGCTTCGCGGCATTTTCCACCAGCTTCTCGGCCTTCATGACTTCGAGCGTCGCGATCCCGGCTGCCATCGCGAGATCGTTCTTGGCAAACGTCGAGCCGTGAACCACGGCGCGATCCATGCGGTTGAAGACCTTGTCGAAGATGTGCTTGCGGGTCAGCACCGCGCCGACCGGCACGTGGCCGCCCGACAGGGCCTTGGCCAACAGCACCATGTCGGGTTCGACGTTCCAGTGCTCGACAGCCAGAAAACGTCCGGTGCGGCCGATGCCGGTCTGCACCTCATCCGCCACAAACAACGTGCCATATTTCCGACACAGCGCGGCAGCCCCCGGCAGGAACTCGTCGGTCGGCATGTTGACGCCCTTGCCCTGAATGGGCTCGACGATGAAGGCCGCGACCTGCCGCGATGACAGCGCCTGTTCCAGCGCAGCGAGATCGTTGAACGGAATCACGCTGCAATCCGGCAGCAAGGGCTCGAAGCCGCCGCGGAAATTCTTGTCATCCGTCAGCGACAACGCACCGTAGGTCAGTCCGTGATAGGCGTGATCGCAATAAACGATTCCCGGCCGTCCCGTGGCGACACGCGCGAACTTGATCGCCGCCTCGACGCTTTCCGCACCGGAATTCGCAAAAAAGACTTTATCCAGGTAGGGAACATGGGCGAGCAGACGCTCGGCCAGCACGCCCGCCAGCGTCGAGACATCCATCTGCACGAGATTCGGCAGATCGCTGTCGAGAACGCTCTTGAGGGCGTCCCGCAACACGGGGTGGTTCCGTCCAATCGCAAAAACGCCAAACCCGCTGAGTAGATCGAGGTAACGGGCGCCCTCGCGATCGAACAGGTATTGACCGCGACCGCTCTGGAAACCGACGTCGTAGCCGATGGTCTTCAGAACTCTGACAAGTTGTTCGTTGAGGTGGCGCGTATGCATCGCACTGCGCTGCGCCTGCCGTTCCACAAACATCTCGGAAACGTCTAGATTTGGATATAGCATCCGCTACATACTTCGGTTGATGGCCGCTTCGTCAACTGAAAAGCACGAATACGGCAATTTGACTTTGCCCCTGACCCGCAGCTCTTCTACTTAAGCATAGGCTTGAAATATGTTGCAGCGCCCAAGGCATATCATGCGTACTTTAGGTTTTTCCAAGACCCTTGCCAGAACCTCCATTGTCGCAGCAGGCCTGCTCGCCGCCGGTTTCGGACCGGCCCGCGCCGACGATCCCACCGGGGACTGGAAGGTCGCCGACGGCGTCGCCAACATCCGGGTCGCCGAATGCAACGGCGCGATGTGGGGCGTCGTGGTCTGGGAACAGAAAGCGGGCGGAATCGACCACAACAATCCTGATGCATCAAAACGGAACCGGCCGACTCTCGGTATGCCGATCCTGCTCAATATGAAGAAGAAGCCGGGCAAGGAAGCATGGGAAGGTCAGGTCTATAACGCCAAGGACGGCAAGCTCTACGATTCGACCATCAAGCTCGCCTCACCGGATCAACTCGAGATTCAGGGCTGCGTGCTGGGCTTCCTGTGTGGCGGCGAAACCTGGACCCGCGTTGCCGGCCCGATTCCGAGCAGCCCGTCCAACAATCCCGCAGCCAAGGGCGCGCCGAAAGCCAACATGGCCAAGGCCGCGCCGCCGAAGGCTGCACCGTCACACCGGACCACCGGTCAGAAGACCGCGGCAGCCCCTGAGCCCGCCGATCCCGTCGGCGATATCTGTCTACTCCCCGATATCGCGCGGCCGACCCATTAGCGCAGGCTGAAACAGCAGGACCGCGGCAAGCGTCGTCACCAGCGATAACGCCAGCAGTTTGCCCATGCTCGCCGTGCCGGGATGGCTCGATAGCCACAGGCTGCCGAACGCGGTTGCCGTGGTCAGCGCGCTGAAGAAGATCGCACGCGT
The DNA here is from genome assembly GCA_051953235.1 of Nitrobacter sp. Lineage (GTDB taxonomy): Bacteria > Pseudomonadota > Alphaproteobacteria > Rhizobiales > Xanthobacteraceae > Nitrobacter. Next base: position 3,131 of record JBQCIZ010000398.1, read on the forward strand.
CAAGCTGGATTGCAGCAGGTTGGTCCGCCCTGATCGCCATGCGGTGACGTAGTAAATCTTGAACGCCACGCCGACGCCCAGCAACAGCGGCAACGCGACGATATTGGCAAAGTTGAGCGGCAGTCCGATCAGCACACAGATCTCAAGCGTCACGGCGCCCGCGACCAGCAGTGGCACCAGCGTCAGCAGGACGTCGGTTACGCGCCGTAGCGCGAGCCAGAGCAGGATGCTGATCGAGATCAGGGCCCACAATCCTGCTTCGATGAAGGCCTTCACGATGGTGTCGCCGGATTTGAGAATCGACACCGGGCCGCCGATCGCGGTGGGCTCGGCAGCGAGCACGGCGCTCGCGAAACTGCGCAGCGTATCGTTGTTATCCGGATCGCCTCGTGGCACCGCCTGAACACGCGTGATGCCGTCCTTGGTCTTCCAGAGCTGCACGAAATCGGGCGGCAGCGACTTCAGGCTGACCGGCTCGGCCTTGAGCGAACTGCGAAGCTGCTCGAACATCATCTTCAGCGGCTCGACAAAAACGGCCTGAACCTTCTCGCGCGTCGCCTGATTGGATCCGGCCAGCTTGGTGAGGTCATCGGCGAGCCGTTTCGCGGCCATTCCCCCCGGCCCCTGATTGTCGCCGGCGGCCTTGCGCAGGCTGTCGGCGGCTTCCTTCAAGGCGCCGACGTTTTCGTCGTCGGAGGGAGGCGCATCGACCGAGTCCGGATTGAGCGCGGGCCCGAGAATCTTGGCGCCCTGCGCGATCAACTTGAGCTTCGCCGGCTGATCGGCCGGTACAAAGCTGTCGAGTGACATGACACTCGCGACCTCCGGCAGCTTGGACAGCTTGGCCTCGACCTGTTTCGCCTGCTCTTCCGACTTGACCATCACGTTGATGGCGTTTGCGCCAGTGTCCGGATCCTTTCGCAGATCGAGATAGGTCGCAATCGATTCGACCTTGGGGTTTCGCAGATGAATCGGATTGAAGTCGAAACGCAGGAAATAAAGCGCAGGCGATCCGAGGATCACCACTGCGAGCGTGCCGACGATGATCGCAACACGATGCTTTTCGAGAAAATGATCAAGTGGCGCCAGGAACGCGTAGCCGACCGGCTCCTTCTCACCGGGCGGATTCAACAGACGCAGCAACGCCGGAAGAACGGTGATGCTCGCCAGAAAGGCGACCAGCATGCCGACGCCCGCGATTTTTCCGAGCTCCGAGACACCCTTGTAGTCGGTCGGCAGGAACGACAGGAAACCCGCCGCCGTTGCCATCGCCGCCAGCGATAGCGGTATCGCGGATCGCTTTGCCGCGACGAGCAACGCAGTGTTCAGATCGTTGCTTTTGAATCGTTCGGAGCGGTATCGCACACTGTACTGGATGCCGAAGTCGACGCCCAATCCCACGAACAGCACGGCGAACGCGACCGACAACAGGTTGAGCGACGTCACCATCATCAATCCGACGGCTGTCGTGATCGAAAGTCCGATGAACAAGGTCGCGAACACCGCGAAGATGATCTTGGGCGAGTGCAGCGCCAGCCACAGGATCACCAGAACGACCAGCACCGTGCCGATACCATTGGCGACGGCGCCCTCCTGGACCGTGGCGAATTCCTCATTGGCGATCGGAACGGGTCCGGTCAGGCGGACTCGCGCGCCGTATTTGCCAGCCAGATTCAGGTCGACGGCGGCTTTTCGAATCGCATCGGTCGCATCCTTACCCGGCTCCAGCGCATTGAAATCGAGGTATGGCTTGACCTGGATCAGCGAACGGCGGTCGGAGGCGGTCAGCGGCTTGTCGCTCATGAGCTGACGCCATGAAAAGGTGCCAGTGCCCTTGGTCAGGACGTCCTCGACGCTCTGCGAAATCATGGAGAATGGCCGCGCGGTGCTGTCAAGCTTGAACTGTCCCCGCTTCAATCCCGCCAATACCGTTTCAAGCGCTCCGGTCAGCCCCCGCAGGCTCGGATCGCCGGCCATGATTTCGACCAGCGGAGCGGCTTCGCCGAACTGGCCCGTGACCTGCTTGACCTCTTCGGTCGGCAGGAACAGCAAGCCATTGCGCTCGAAAAACGGGCCGCCGCCGAGCTGCTGAACGGCCTCGAAATGGGTGTGGTCGGTCGCAAGTTTGGCAGCCAGTTCCGCTCCAGCGGCGCCCGCGAACTCGGCGGTCGGCGCCTCGACCACCGCGAGGATCAGGCGTTCCTGATCGAACGCCTTTTCAAATGCGTTGTCGCGCTGCCGCCAATCGAGATTCGGCGATATCAACTTGTTGATATCAGTATTGATTTGGAAGTTTCTGGCTGTATAGAGCCCGGCTCCGGCTGCCAAGACGATTGCAACCAACACCGTAGCCAAAGCAAATCGTGTGCAAGTCTTTACGATTGAAACAACAAGGCCTGTCAGCACATTCTTTCTTTCTTTTGCTACGGGAATACCAAAAATGCATGGAATCTGCGTCGGGTTCCCGCG
>JBQCIZ010000399.1:0-6068 GCA_051953235.1 Nitrobacter sp.
AGCAGCCACGCCTCCTCGAAGATCGAGGTCGCGGTGAGGTGGATCACGTCGGCGTCGGCCATCTCGCCGCGCGCGATGTTCTGGCGGAACGCATAGATGCGCTCGTGCACGTCAGCCATGAATTCGTGGAAATGGGCGCGGCGTTTGTGGGCGATCTGGGTCTGCTGAAAGAACAGGTCCATCAGCATGGTCTTGCCGCGTCCGACCTCGCCATGGATGTAGAGCCCGTTGGGCGGGGCTTCCTTCTTGCGGTCGTTCTTGAAGAACTTTCCGAGGAAGCGCGGTTTGCGCGGCGGCTTGTAGGCGGCGAGCCGTTCGTCCAGCGCGGTGAAAGCCTCCACCGCGCGCGCCTGCGCGGGGTCGGCCTCGATCGCACCGGATGCGACGATGGCTTGGTAGTGATCGCGGAACGAGGAGGGCGAGGCCGAGAGCATGGGGACACCTTACGGCCCCATGCAGCGGCAAAATGCAAGCCGTGAATTGACCGGCGAGCTATGCAGGGCGGCCGATCACGCGCTCAGCGCGTAGGAATCCTCGACCACATAGGGGCCGCCGCCGATCGAGGCGCGCGAGGAGAACAGCACGAAGCGTTCGGCGGTGAACACCCGCGTCGGGAAATAGCCGCGCACCGACAGGTAATCCGCGACATCCTGATTGGTGGCGTCGCGCAGCCGCGCCAGCGTGACATGCGGCGTGAACTTGCGGCCTTCAGGATCGAGCCCGCAGCGCCGCACCAGCCGTTCGAGCTCGGCCTGCAGTTCGATCAGCGGCCGGCTCGGCTCCACCGAGGCGACCACGGCGCGCGGCTTCTTGCCGCCGAAACTCGACAGGCCCCGCAACGTCACCTCGAACGGTTTTCGATTCACCCGAAACAGCACCGACGCGATTTCGTTGGCGGAGACGCCATCGATGTCGCCGATGAAGCGGAGGGTGAGGTGATAGTTTTCGGGGTCGATCCAGCGGGCGCCTGGCAGGCCACCGCGCAACCCGGACAGCGTCCGGCCGATATCGGGCGGAATTTCCAGCCCGGTGAACAAACGCGGCATCGCAAAACCCTCGATGCTTGGGCGCGAACCGACACGCCAACCGTTGCGGCTGGATCGCGCCTCGAAGTCAATGCGGTGACGAATCACCGGTCTCTTTTTTACCGCAGTTCTGTGACGCTGCGAAGCACGCGGCGCACGAGCGGTGGGTAATTTCCGTGCGAGTGTTGCGCTACTTCGTCGTCAGCACCGGGCTAAAGCGCAAAGCGCGTCTTTGCGCAGATGTCCCGGCGATCAACGTTTTGTCCCTTTCTTTAGTTGCGCAAGAAGACGTGGATGGCCGGAACGAGTCCGGCCATGACGAGTCTCATTCTTTCTGCGCGCCGATGCCGCGGACAAAGGACTCAACTGTCGGCAAAATCTTTTTCACGATCACCGCGACACCGGCCGCGGTCGGGTGCATGCCGTCGGCCTGATTGAGTTTGCTGTCCGCCGCGACGCCGTCGAGAAAAAACGGATACAGCGGCACGCCGTATTTTTTTGCGAGATCGGGATAGATCGCATTGAACTGCGCAGCGTAATCGGCGCCGTAGTTCGGCGGCGACAGCATGCCGCACACCAGCACCGCGACGTGGCGCGCGGTCAGCCGCTTGATGATGTCGTCAAGCGCCGTGCGCGTCACCTCCGGGGAGGTGCCGCGCAGGGCATCGTTGGCGCCGAGTTCGAGGATGACGCCCCGAGTGCCTTCCGGCACCGACCAGTCGAGCCGGTCCAGCCCACCCGAGGTGGTGTCGCCGGACACCCCGGCATTGCCGATGGCGACGTTCAGGCCCTTGTCTTTCAAGGCTTTTTCGAGCTGTGCCGGAAACGCCTCGGCGGCCGGGAGGCCGAGGCCGGCACTCAGGGAATCACCGAGCACGACGAGCTTGATCGGCGCATTGGGCGGCGTCTGTGCGAACGTCGGAGCCGTAAGCAGCCCCACGGCGAGCAGGCACATAAACGTGCGCGCGAGCCTCTCGACCGCCGCAAAGGAAGTCCCATATGACGTTCGCATGGACAGTCTCATCGAATCCTCGTCATCGGCCGGTCATTCCAATATCCCGGACACCATTTCCATCTCCAACGTCAACCTGTCGCTCGGCAGCGGTGCGGCGCGAGTCCATATCCTCAAGGACATCGGCCTTCGTGTGGCGCGCGGCGAGGCCGTCGGGCTGATCGGCCCGTCCGGTTCGGGCAAATCGACGCTGCTGATGGTGATGGCGGGGCTGGAACGTCCCGACCGCGGAGAGGTGGTGGTCAACGGCACCGCTTTCAATGCGCTCGACGAAGATGGCCTCGCACGCTTTCGCGGCCGCCATGTCGGCATCGTGTTTCAGTCGTTTCATCTCATCCCCACCATGACGGCGCTGGAGAATGTCGCGGTGCCGCTCGAACTCGCCGGCCTTGCGGATGCCTCCGAACGCGCCGCGCGCGAATTGCAATCGGTCGGGCTTGGCGAACGGCTGCATCACTATCCGGCGCAACTGTCGGGCGGCGAGCAGCAGCGCGTGGCGCTGGCCCGCGCGCTCGCGCCTGACCCCGCCATCCTGGTCGCCGACGAGCCGACCGGCAATCTCGACGAGACGACCGGGCAGCAGATTGTCGACCTGTTGTTCACCAAGCATGCCGAGCGCGGCATGACGCTGGTGCTGGTCACCCATGACACCTCGCTCGCCGAACGCTGCGACCGCGTGGTGCGGCTGCGCTCCGGTCGCATCGATGGGCGCACCTCTTGAATCCTCATCGCATGCCATTCCTTCCCTTGCGGTTTGCACTGCGCGAGTTGCGCAGCGGACTGCGCGGCTTCTACGTCTTCATCGCCTGCATCGCGCTCGGCGTGATGGCGATCGCGGGTGTCGGCTCGGTGGCGTCGAGCCTGTCCGACGGACTCGCGCGCGAAGGCCGCACATTGCTCGGCGGCGACGTCGCATTCTCGCTGATCCAGCGCGAGGCCAAACCGGACGAAATCGCTTTCCTGCGTCAGCGCGGAACGGTCTCAGTGGCAGCGACGCTGCGCGCCATGGCGCGGGCTCCGAACGGCCAGCTTGCGCTGGTCGAACTCAAGGCGGTCGATGACGCCTATCCCATGCTCGGCGAACTGACGCTGTCGCCGAAACTGCCGCTGGCCGATCTGCTGGCCGAGCGCAACGGTGTGTTCGGCGCCGCCGCCGATCCGACCCTGCTGGCGCGGCTCGACCTCAAGGTCGGCGATCGCGTCACCGTTGGCAACGCGACGTTCGAGATCCGCAGCGCGGTCGAGGCGGAGCCGGATAAACTTGCGGGCGGGCTCGGGTTCGGTCCGCGCTTCCTGACAAGCATCGATGCCTTGCGCGCCACCGCGCTGTTGCAGCCCGGCAGTCTGGTACGCTGGATCTATCGCGTGCGGCTCGCGGATAACGGCGCGGACGACAGGGCTGCCGCGGCGCTGGCCGACGATGCGCGTGCCGCGTTGCCGCAGGCCGGCTGGGACATCCGCAGCCGTACCAACGCCTCGCCGCAACTCGAGCGCACCATCTCGCGCTTCACGCAATTTTTGACGCTGGTCGGTCTCGCCGCGCTGCTGGTCGGCGGCGTCGGCGTCGGGAATGCCGTGAAGAGCCACATCGATCGCCGCCGCGATGTGATCGCCGCGTTCAAGGCGCTCGGCGCAACCGGGCGCGATGTGTTTGCGATTTATCTGACGCAGGTCATGGTGCTGGCCGCGCTCGGTTCGGTCGCGGGTCTCGTTGTCGGCGCTGCATTGCCGTTCGTCATCGTCGGCGCGTTCGGGCATCTCCTGCCGCTGCCGGTGGTGCCGGCGTTGCATGCAGGCGGTCTCGCGATGGCGGCGGTGTATGGGCTTCTGACCGCGCTGGCGTTCGGGATGTGGCCGCTGGCGCGGGTGCACGACATTCCGGTGGCGGCGCTGTTCCGCGACACCATCACCAGCGAGTTTCATCGGCCGCAGACCCGTTATCTCGTCTGGATGGGCCTTGTTATCGCGCTGCTGATCGCGATCGCGATCGGGCTCGCCTACGACAAGCGTGTCGCCGCGGTGTTCGTGGCGGCATCCATCGTGGTGTTCGTGCTGTTGCGCGGCATCGCATCCGTCGTGATGGCGCTGGCGCGGCGGGCGCCGCGCTCGGGCCTCACCATGGTGCGGCTCGCGGTCGCGAACATCCACCGGCCCGGCACGCTGACGCCGTCGGTGGTGCTGTCGCTCGGCCTCGGTTTAGCCGTGCTGGTGACGATTACGCAGATCGACGGCAACCTGCGGCGGCAGTTCATGGCGGCGCTGCCCGAGCGCGCGCCGTCGTTCTACTTCATCGACATTCCCTCGTCGGTCTCGGACCGCTTCACCGCGTTCCTGAAGCAGCAGGCGCCGCAGGCCAAGATCGAGGACGTTCCGATGCTGCGCGGGCGCATCGTTGCGGCGCGCGGCGTCAAGGCCGAAGACCTCAAACCCTCGCACGATGCCGAATGGGTGCTGCAGAGCGATCGTGGCCTGACCTACACCGGGGAAGTGCCCAAGGGATCGAAGGTGGTCGAGGGCACATGGTGGGGGCCGGACTACAACGGTCCGCCGCTGGTGTCGTTCGAGAAGAAGCTCGCCGACGGCCTCGGGCTGAAACTCGGCGACACCGTCGTCGTCAACGTGCTCGGCCGCGACATCACCGCCACCATCAGCAACATGCGCAGCGTCGACTGGCAGAACCTCGGCATCAATTTCGTGCTGGTGTTCTCGCCCAATGCGTTTCGCGGCGCGCCGCACACCCATATCGCGACCCTGACCGAGCCGCATGACAGCGCGGCCCAGGGTCATGCCGTCAGCGACACCGCGATCGTCAAGGCGGTCGCCGACGCCTTTCCGATGGTGACGAGCGTGCGGGTCCGCGAGGCGCTGGAGACCATCGGCACCGTCGTCACCAATCTGGTGATGGCTATTCGCGGCGCCAGCGCGGTCACCCTGATCTCGGCGATCCTGGTGCTCGGCGGTGCCCTGGCCGCCGGCCACCGCCACCGGGTCTACGACGCGGTGATCCTGAAAACCCTCGGCGCCACCCGGTTGCGGCTGCTCGGCGCCTACGCGCTGGAGTATCTGATGATCGGCGCGGCCACCGCGGTGTTCGGCGTGGCGGCCGGATCGGTCGCGGCGTGGCTGATCGTGACGCGGCTGATGACGCTCGGCTTTGCGTGGCAGGCGGGTAGCGCGGCTCTCGTCGTGGTTGTCGCGCTGATCGTCACGGTCGGGCTGGGACTGGCCGGGACGCTGGTGGCGCTCAACCAGAAACCGGCGTCCGTGCTGCGGAATTTATGACAATTTGTAGCAGCGTCCCGAATCCGAAGTCCGCCTCCCTGTTCCGGACTTCCGCAGCGGACTTCGGATTCGAAAGGACGCTGGCAAACTTATGATTTTAGTGTGGTTTGGGTTCAGAAATTCGCTTGGAGGACTCGCAGGGGGAATGAAGCGAATTTCTGAACCACCACACTAGTGGCGCGGTGATCGCGCCGGATGGATGTCCGCCTTGGGGCGGGATTGAGGATACCCCTCTCAAGGTGGGACAATCTGGCTCATCCACGGTCCGCGCATGACGCCTATCCCCTTTCCGGAGGGCGACATTCAGCCGCGCGTGGAAGCTTGCACCGATTGTGCTAGTTTCCCACATACAGCTTGGGTCAGATGCGGCCCTGATGACGAAAAATTAAGGTCAGCAGGCCGAGTTATCTGAGATAGATTCGCTCTGTCGGCGTAGCACCCTTTACGCCAGTCAGATTAACCAACGGGAATTCGACCATGTCGGACTTTGACCGTAACTATGCCTCGCCCTTCGGACGGGCCGCCGGACGCGTCGATAGCGCAGCCGTCGATGCGGGCCTGCGGGCCTACATGCTCAAGATCTACAACTACATGTCGATCGGCCTCGCCATCACCGGCCTCGCCGCGCTCGGCGTCTACATGGCCGCCGTCACCGGCGACGCCTCGGGCGCCGCGGCGCGGATCGGCAATGCCTACCTGACGCCGTTCGGCTACGCGATGTTCGTGAGCCCCCTGAAGTGGCTGTTCAT
>JBQCIZ010000400.1:0-9049 GCA_051953235.1 Nitrobacter sp.
GGCTCTCCGGGCATCCCGATCAGCCGGAGTGGCTCGACCACGTGAATGCCAGCGTGCTCAAGATCAAGCTCGCGATGGCGATCATCGGCATTTCCTCGATCCACCTGCTGCGGACCTTCATCGAGGCGGGCAACCTTGGCGGTGTCGGGCGCACGACCAACTATACGACCGAGGGTGTGATGTGGCAGACCATCATCCACGTCGTCTTCATCATCTCCGCCATCGGCATCGCTTTCGTCGATCGCATATCGAGCGAGTCGCTCAACGCCGCGCACGGCGAGGCGGAGCATTGAGTATGACGCCGGGCCGGGACGCTTTACGGCGGCCATGGCTCGTCATCGCGCTCGTGCTTGCGATCGCTGCCGGAATCGGCGCGTCGCCGGCGCAGGCGGCGGATGCCCGGTTTACGAGCTTTCTCGCCTCGCTCTGGCCCGATGCGCAGAAGGCCGGCGTTACACGCGCGACATTCGATGCTGTCACAGCAGGCCTCGAGCCCAACTACAAACTGCCCGACCTGATCCTGCCGGGGCGGCCCGCGACCGGCGCGCCCTCGCAGGCCGAATTCGTTCAGGTGCCGGCGGACTACATCAAGGAAAAGACCATCGCGCGGCTCGCGGCCGAAGGGCAGCGGTTGCTGCAGAAATACCGGCCGACTCTGAACGCGATCGAAAAGCGTTTTGGCGTACCTGCGCCCATCATCCTCGCGATCTGGGGCCGCGAGACCGACTACGGCCGCTACGCGCTGCCATACGATGCGATGCGGGTGCTGGCGACGCAGGCCTATGTTGGCCGCCGCAAGGATCAATACCGCACCGAGTTCATCGATGGATTGCTGCTGCTGCAGCATGGCGACGTCTCGCGCAAGAATTTTACGGCGTCATGGGGTGGCGCCACCGGCCTCACGCAGTTCCTGCCGTCCGAACTCGCCAAGCACGGCGTCGATTTCGACGGCGATGGCCGCGTCAATATCTGGACCTCTGTGCCGGATGCGCTGGCGTCGGCGGCGCGGCAACTCGTCAATAAAGGCTGGCAGCCGGGCGTGCGCTGGGCCTACGAGGTGCGTGCTCCGGCAAAGACCGATTGCACGCAGGGCGTACCCGACGTGACGAAGCCGATCGGCGAATGGCTGCGCGAGGGCTTTGTGCCGGTGCGCGGACAACAGTTGACCGCAGCCGAGCGCGCGCAGCCGGCATCTCTCCTGCAGCCCGAGGGTCTCTATGGCCCGTCGTTCCTGACAACGAAAAACTACTTCGTGATCAAGGAATACAATTTCTCGGATCTCTACGTGCTGTTTGTCGGTCATCTCGCGGACCGCATGACGAGCCCGCTGCCGTTTGCGACGCGATGGTCGGCTTCGACGCAGTTGCGCAGCCGCGACGTCGAGGCGATGCAGAAACATCTGACGCAGATCGGCCTGTACAAGGACAAGATCGATGGCAAGGCGGGAATGCTGACGCGCGCAGCGCTCGGCGCCTATCAGAAGGCGGCGGGGATCAAGGTGGATTGCTGGCCGAGCGAAACGGTGCTGCGCGCGATGCAGGCAGGCCGCTGATCCATCGCGTTTCGAGCAAAGTGGTCTTCCGGTTCGCGTAAAGAAAACGCGTCAATAATTTCGTGTCCGCAAAAGAAAAACCCGGCCGGAGCCGGGTTTCCCAATTCAGATATCAGCGTCGCGATCAATCGCAGACGCGAACGCGGCGGAAGCGCCAGTTGTATCCGTCCCAGAACTTCTCGCGCACGAGACGGCACGGCGGCTCGTCCACGTAGACCGGAGCCGGTTCGGCATAGGCCGGGCGGCTGTTGGCGATCGCGCCGCCGATGATGGCGCCGCCCACCAGACCGCCGAGAACGCCGGCCGCCACCGCGCCGCCGCGCGCCTGGGCCTGCGGAGCGGTCGCCATCGATCCAACCGCAACCGTCGCTGCCGCGAGGAGGGCGAAAACTGTCTTCTTCATCTTGGGGTCTCTCCTGAAGGATCGCGCCACGGTCGGGCGCAGGGTTTAGGGCTACTTACACGCCGTCGTTCAAGCCGACTGTCTCACCTGGAAGCGCCCAACATCAACCTGACGTAAACGTTTGTAAGTCACTTGCCTGAAAAAACGGCTTTTTCAGGCCGTCGCTCGCAGCGCTCCGGAAAGCATCGATCATACAATCCGGAGGCTGATTCGTTAATCGGCCGCGGCTGGATCAGCCGCAGACCCGGACGCGCCGGAGCCGCCAGCCGTAGCCGTCCCAGAAGCGCTGGCGCTGCCAGTAGCAGCCGGGGGCGGCGACGTAGGCCGGTCCGCCATAATAGCCATACCCCGGGCCGTAGTAGGCCGGTCCGTAACTGTAGTAGCCCGGTCCGTAGTAGTAGCCGGGGCCGGCCAGCGCGCCGCCGAGAAGGGCGCCGCCAATCAGTCCGCCGGCAATGCCGGCCGCGATACGGCCGCCGCGTGCTTCAGCGGCTTGAGGCGCAGCCACCGCCGTAACCAGCGTGGCAACCGTCGCCAATGCCATCAATGTTCTCTTCATGGCTTCACGTTCCTTCTGCAGCGATCGACAGCGGAGTATCGATCCATAGACAAGGATTCCACATCCGATTTGAACGATCAATGAACGGCGAAAGCCCAATCCCGCCATGATCGCCTCGCTGGAATGGCTATTTTTGGCGATATATTTCAGGATGTTACAGGACAGCCGGGGCAGGGTTTGGGTGAAGGGCGCGGGTGGGCTGCCGCCCGGCTGTTCCGCCAGTTTGGAATTGCTTGAAAATGCCGGTTTTCCCTTTGCGTCGGGCGGGACGGTCCAATATCGATAAGGGCGTTCCACATCGGGTCCGCCAGCTTTCCATGATCGTCTGTTCCTGTAACGTATTGACCGATCACGACGTCCGCTCCGCCGTGACCGCCACGGACGACTTGGCGCGTTCTGCCAAGCAGGTCTACGGCTGCCTCGGTTGCAGTGCAGAGTGCGGCCGCTGTGCCCGGACCATCAAGAAGATCATCACTGAAGCCCTCGGCGCCTGCGCCCGGGAGTGCTGTGCGGGTTGTCCGCATTCCGGAGAACACGCGCAGATTAAGCAGATTCAGGCCGATATTGCGGCCTGACGCCCCGGTTTCGCGCCGTTCCGTCCTCTCTATCGATCGAAATGACCGCTCGCCATCGTGGTTGGCAAGGGATTGTCGCCGCATTCGATCTGATTTAGAAGTGTTCTAAACTAGCTCGGCGAACAACTCGTCGCCGGCAAACAAACACCAAGGCTCAAAACAGGAGTGGCTCCATGAAGGGCGATCCAAAAGTCATCGATTTCCTGAACAAGGCGCTCCGCCACGAACTGACTGCGGTCAACCAGTATTGGCTGCACTACCGGTTGCTCGACAATTGGGGCCTGAAGGATCTCGCCAAGAAATGGCGCGCGGAATCCATCGAGGAGATGCAGCACGCCGACAAGTTGATCGACCGCATCATCTTCCTCGACGGTTTTCCGAACATGCAGGTGCTCGACCCCCTGCACATCGGCCAGAACGTCAAGGAGGTGCTGGATTGCGACCTCAAGGCGGAATATTCGGCGCGCGCGCTTTATGAAAAAGCCGCGACGCACTGCCACGCGGCGAAGGACTATGTCACCCGCGACATCTTCGAGAGCCTGATGAAAGACGAGGAAAGCCACATCGACTTCCTCGAAACCCAGATCGACCTGGTCAAGAAGATCGGCGTCGAACTCTACTCGCAGAAGCACATCGGCGAACTCGATCACGACTGATCGCGACATCTACGCATTTCGAAGCCGGCGCGCTTTTAGTGCGCCGGCTTTTTTGCATCTGTCGTCAGGCGGCCGGTGTGCGGTCGTGCGTCACCGCCCATAAAGCGAACGCGTAGGCCAGCGCGACCTCGTCGAGCCTGTCGAAGCGGCCGGACGCGCCGCCATGTCCCGCGCCCATGTTGGTGCGCAGCAGCACCGGCCCCCCCGAGGTCATGCTGGCGCGCAGCCGCGCGATCCATTTTGCCGGCTCCCAGTAGGTCACGCGCGGATCGGTCAGCCCGCCCATGGCGAGGATCGCCGGATAATTCTTCGCCGCGACGTTCTCATAGGGTGAATAGGACAGGATGGTGCGGAAATCCTTTTCGCTCGCGATCGGGTTACCCCATTCCGGCCATTCCGGCGGCGTCAGCGGCAGCGTGTCGTCGAGCATGGTGTTGAGCACGTCGACGAACGGCACTTCGGCCACGATGCCGGCGAACAGTTCGCCGGAGCGATTGGCGGCCGCGCCCATCAGCATGCCGCCGGCGCTGCCGCCGTGACCGACGATATGTTTCGCTGACGTATAGTTCGCCTCGATCAGCGCGCGGCCACAAGCGGCGAAATCGTCAAAACTGTTGGTCTTCTTCTCGCGCTTGCCGTCGAGGTACCAGCCCCAGCCCTTGTCCGAGCCGCCGCGAATGTGCGCGATGGCATAGACGAAGCCGCGATCAACCAGCGAGAGCCGGTTGGCGGAGAACGACGCCGGTATGGCGTGGCCATAGGAGCCATAGCCATAGAGCAGCAGCGGTGCGTTGCCGTCGCGCGCAAAACCCTTGCGATGCAGGATCGAGACCGGAACTTCGGCGCCGTCGTTCGCTTTCGCCATGATGCGCGTGGTGACGTAGTCGGCGGGATTGTGCCCACTCGGGATTTCCTGCCGTTTGCGCAAGATGCGCTCCCGCGTCGCCATGTCGTAGTCGAACACCTCCGCGGGCGTCGTCATGGACGAATAGCCGAAACGCAGCGTGGTCGTGTCGAATTCATAACCGCCGTGGGTGTCGAGCGAGTAGGCGGCTTCATCGAAGGCGATCGCATGTTCGTTGCCGGTCGCGAGGTCGCGGATCAAGATCGACGGCAGCGCGTTGGCGCGCTCCAGCCGCACCATGTGGCCGGAATAAAGCTCGAGATCGATCACATAGGTGCCCGGACGATACGGAATCAGGTCGCGCCAGTTCGACCGTTCGGGCGACATCAGCGGTGCGGTCACGACCTTGAAGTCGATGGCGTCGTCCGCGTTGGTGAGAATGAACAGCTCGTCGCCGCGATCGGCGACCGAATACTGCACGCCGTCCTCGCGCGCCGCGATCAGGCGCGGAACAGCGTCAGGCTGGGCGAGGTCGATCAGCCGGTGTTCTGACGTTTCATGATCGCCACCTGCGATCACGCAGAAGCGGCCGCTGGCACTTTCGTGGATATGGGTAAACCAGCCGGAGTCCTGCTCCTCGTAGACCAGCGCATCGTCGGACTGCGGGGTGCCGAGCCGGTGGCGATAGACCTGCATCGGACGATGGTTGTCGTCGAGCTTGACGTAGTAGAACGCGCGTGAATCCGCGGTCCACACCACGCCGCCGTCCGTCTCCTCGATCACGTCAGAGAGGTCCGTGCCGCTGTCCCAGTTGCGCACGCGGATCACAAAATACTCAGAGCCGCGATCGTCCGCGCTCCACGCCTCGAGGCGATGGTCGGGCGAATGCCTGACGCCGCCGAGCTGGAAGAACTTCTTGCCGGCGGCCAGCGCGTCGCCGTCGATGAGAAATTTCGCCTCGCCCCCGCTGCGCGGCTGACGGCCGACCATGCGGTGCTGACCGCCCTCGCGGTATTTTGAAAAATAGGCGAACGGACCATCGGGCGAGGGGACTGAGGAGTCGTCCTCCTTGATGCGGCCGCGCATCTCGGCGACGAGTTGTTTCTGCAGCGGTTCGGTTGCTGCCAGCAGCGCATTGGAATAGGCGTTTTCAGCCTCGAGATGCGCTCTGATATCAGGTGCGAGCAGAGAGGGGTCGCGCAGCACCTGCTGCCAGTTCGCGTCCTTCAGCCAGGCATAATCGTCCGTGACGCTGATGCCGTGATGTGTGGAGACTTGCGGACGGCGTTCGGCTTTCGGGGCTGTCAATGTCGATGTCATGCGTCTTGCACTCGGAAGGGCGTGCACACGCGGATGGCATGCGCGCAGATGAACGTGGTTCTGTGTTCATAGGAAGATGTGACCGCGACGGCAAGCGACGGCCCAGGGAACCGGTTCCGGATGTTGGGCGCCTACGACGTCCGCTTGTTGGGCTGCGCGATCGTCATCGGGCATCCTGCGAACGCTGCCTGAAGCGCCGGGGCAGAGCCGTCGAGCGGATACTCGGCGGTGGTGCGGCCAACGGCCATCGAGCGGATGCGGACGTATACTTTTTTCGAGCCGGTCATTTCATTGACGAATTCTGCGACTGCGACCGGATTGTCGATGATCATCGAGACATCTCCAGCCACGACACGCGCTGCCACGCTCTCGTGACCCGGCTTGTCGTCGAAGCGATAGCCGAGGATGGTATCCTTGCTGGTGCCGATCTTGAATTCAAAGCCGAAGCGGACGATGGGCTGCTTGTCGAAGCAGGTCAACTGCATCACAGACCATGCGGCATTGGCGACATAGGTTTGCGACGCCAACGCACGGACGCTTGCGCTCGGAAGTTCTGCGCCCGTGATCTTGTCGACCTGATGAAATATCCTCCAACTGCCGGAGGGGGTTTCGCCGGCGGACGTCACATAGGGGTCCCGGTTGCTGCACGCGACCAGCATCAATGCCCCCAGCACACACGCTACTTTACGCACGACGTGCCTCCCCAGACCCGCGAATCCAGTCTGCAACCTATGCGGGAAATGCGCAAGTGCTATCGAGGTCCAGAAATGCGGGTTCGGCCGGGGTCCGAAGTCAGCCGAAGAAATGGTGATAGTTGCCGCCGGCCTTGCGGACGATTTCTTCGTGCGTGACGAAAGAAACCACGAAGTGCTCGATGACATGAGCGGGATAGCCGCGCGCCAGAAGCTCGCGCTTCGTCGCCTCCGCGAGCCAGTCCGTCTGCTTGCGTTCCCTGGCCAGCGCGAGACCGGCGTCGGTCTCGAACACATAGCATGCGACGCCGTGAATCGGGCCGAAGACGGTGCCGAGGTTGCGGTCGCGAATGAGCGCCAGGTCCGCTGGTGCATTTCTCAATGCCGCGTCGCTGGCCTCGCGGACCATGCGCTCGAACCGGCGTAGCTCATAGACGACGGGCTCTTCGAGACGGTCCGTGTCCCGAGATGCGGCGGAGTTTGTCGGCCAGATGCGGGACAGCCATTGTCGGATCATGGCCGGTTAGTGCAGTCAGACGGCGCAAACGTTCAACGCGAGGCTATGATCGGCGGCGCCTAGAGTTGCGTCTTGTAGCGCGCGACGATGTCGGCCTGCGCCTCGGGTGCGCCGAGTCCGGTCTGATCGTGGATGATGGTCGCGACGCTCGGCATCACTTCGCGCTCCACCTGGACATCGCGCGCCCACAGCTTTGAGCGCATCAGGGCCTTGCCGCAGTGGAAATAGGCTTCGCTGACGGTGATGGTCAGCGCGGCGCGCGGCGGCTTGCCGAATTCCTCCATGGTCGCGAGCAGCGCCGGGTCGGCCGACAGTTTGCCGATGCCGGTCACTCGCAAGGTCTCGTCGATCCCGGGGACGAAGAAGATCAATTGCAGATGTCCGGGGCCGGACGTGATGTTCTTGAAGCTGTCGATGCGGTTGTTGCCGGACCGGTCCGGCAGCACCAGATGCGAGGCCGACACCACGCGCACGAAGCCGGGATTGCCGCCGCGCGGCGAAGCATCGACGCTGCCGTCGGGTCCCGACGTCGCCAGCACGCAGAACGGGGACATCTCAATGAATTTTTGCGAATGCGGGTCGATCGCGGGGCGGACCTTTGCGATCACGCGCGTTGTCGGCGCGGGATAGATGGCGGCAAGATCGCCGGAGGTGAGATCGGTCATCGGAAGCTCCGCGGAAATGACGTCAGTCTATCATCGCGCGGGCGCGCTCGCTACGGGTTGTCGTTTCGCCGCCATGGCCAGTCGATGACGCCGGAACAGTAGAGCGCCCACCAGATGATGACCGGCTGAAAGGCGAGCCGCGGGCCGTGATAGAACCAGCTATTGGCGATATGGGGGATCGCGATCCCGTCGATGGCATGCTTGAAATTCGCGGGCCATACGCAGAGCGCGTAAAGCGCCAGCGCAATGCCGGCCGAACGGCGGAAGTAGCCCGTGACCAATGCGATCGAGCCAGCGATCTCGCAGACGCCCGTGATGAAAATGACCTGTCGCGCGAACGGCACCCAAGACGGGGTGATCTCGAGCAGGACGCCGGGCGCCATCAGATGAGCGATACCGGCCGCAAGGAAAAATGCTCCGAGGATCCAGCGCATGACCGTCCGCCATCGCGGATGGTTTTTCGCCCGTGATGGCGCGGTGACGCCATTCTCGCCCTGATGATCGGCAGTCATGATCCGAGGTACGAGGCTGCCACCGCGCCGGTTTCACATGCTTCGCTGCGGCGCCGTCTTCAAAAGATCCTCCAATTGCTTCTTGTACCATTTCGCGCTGCCGGTGGTCAGGTGCCCGCGCGTGTCGGTGGAGGCTGGGATCAGATAGATGCGGCCGTTCTTCACCCGCTTGATATCACGCTCCAGAATGCCGGTCTCCGGCGGGTTGCGCTCGTCGTCGGCGGAATTGATGGCGAGCAACGTGGCCTTGATCTTGTCGAGAGCCGGCGCTGCATCGTAGTCGTGCGAGGCATCCCACTGATAGATGAAGTCGTTGGCGTCCGCCTTCGACGCATGGGCCAACCGGTCCTCCACCATCTTGTCGGCCTGCGCCGCGGTAGGCGCCAGCATTTGATAGGCGAGGGTGCCGCCGCCGGTCGCGATGCCGAACGCGGTGACGGCGTATTTCATCATGCGCGGCTGCGTCGTGTAGTTGCCGTTGCTGTAGTCGGGATCGTTGCGGATGGTTTCCAGCATCATCCGCCGCAGCATCCAGTTGCGCGAGGCCATCGCGCTCGGTTGCGAGGCCATCGGCACCAGCGCATCCATGAAGGCCGGATATTTTTCGCCCCATATCCAGGTCTGCATGCCGCCCATCGAATTGCCGATGATGAGCCGCACGTGCTTGACGCCGAGACCTTCGGCCAACAGGCGATGCTGCGCTTCCACCATGTCGTCATAGTCGTATTTCGGGAAGGCGGTCTTCATGCCGTCG
>JBQCIZ010000401.1:0-3028 GCA_051953235.1 Nitrobacter sp.
CGATCCCTTCAGGTTCCGTACGGACAGGGAGCAGCGCTACGGTGCGATATTCGACGCGCAGGTTTACAAGAACCTCGGCGTCCGCACGCAGCTTCAGTATACGAAGATCAACTCGACGTTACCGAACTACACGACCGACAAATTCGCGGTCTCGATCGGGCCCACCGCACGGTTCTGAAGCGCCGTTTGTTGGGCGCTGCTTATGCGTCAAAGCGCTGCGGTGGTGCCGCTCAGGTTGATTGCCTGGCGTGGCGGTCGGCCGTCCTTCGCAGGAACGTACGTCGCGGTGGCTGAGACCTGCGTTCCCTTGTCCGCATCTTCCATGACGACCGACATGGTCAAACCATCGACCGATGGCTGCAGCACCCGGATGATACCGGATCGGGCCGCGGTTCGTGCTGCGGCCATGGCGGCGGCGGAACGTGCATCCGCCGGTTGACCGGCGCTCGCTGCCAACGAATTGACGCCCGCCAGCGCGGCGTTATCGGCGGCGTCCTGCAATTGCGTATTGGTCCTTGCGTGGACGGATGCCGCATAACAGGCCGCAGCCGCGACCGAAAGACCCAGTGCTGCCGTCAACGCGAAGCTCTGCCTACCAAAAAATGTGCGGGCCATTTCGGATGCCTTTGCGTCGTTGCCTTTGTTTGCCGCCAGACCGATTGATCGGATGGAGCATCGGATACAGACCGCGGATTTCCCGTTAATCCGTCCCGGCGTATCCAGAAAACCGCTGATGATGCTGAAAAATCGCCTATTTTGATCGGGTCAAATCCAACGGATTCCGTTAGTGTTCGGGTAACATTTGCCCCGTCTGGCTGTTCCGCAGATTATTTTGGGCTGCACATCGTAAAATCATGGAACCGATTGAGATTTCGACTTTCCTTCAAACCTTGGTCGAGACGACGCGATGAGAGCCGCGGCGCATCTGCGTGGCACCTTGCGCGTGCGCGTCATGCTGGCGTGGGCACGCCTGCGCCGGCTGGCGCGGAACAAGAATGTTCGAGCGGTCGGCGCGGCTGTGCTGACACTGGCTGTGCTGACGTCGCTCCGCGCCTACGATCCGCGCATCATCACCGAGTTGAAGGAGCGTACCTTCGATGCCTACCAGCGGCTCAAGCCGCGGGCCTATCAGGATCTGCCGGTGCGCATCGTCGACATCGACGAAGCCTCGATCGCCGAATACGGGCAGTGGCCCTGGCCGCGCACGCGGCTGGCGGCGCTGACCCGCAGGCTTGCCGAACTCGGCGCGGGCGTGATCGCCTATGACGTCATCTTTTCGGAGCCGGATCGCACGACCCCGAGCCGTCTTGCCAGCGACCTGAAAGATTCCGGCACGCCGGACATCGACCTCACCATGAAATTGCTTGGGAGTCTTCCTGATCACGACCGGGCGTTAGCTGATGCCATCGGCAAAACATCGGTGGTGCTCGGTTTCGCCGCCAGCAACACTGCCAATAACAAGCGGCCGCCGGTTCGCGCCGGGCTGGCCTTCGTCGGCGTCAAACCCACCAAGGTACTTGCGCCGTTTCACGGGACTGTATCGAGCCTGCCGATCCTCAACGAGGCGGCGGCGGGAATCGGCGGCATCAATCTGAGTTCGCACGATCGCGCCGGCATCGTTCGCCGCGTTCCCATGCTGCTGTCCGACGGCAACAGCATCTATCCAGGTCTTGCCATCGAGGCGCTGCGCGTCGCGCAGGGTCAGAAGGGCATCATCGTTCGCGGCACGGGATCGAGCGGCGACAGCGATACCGGACACGCCGCGCTGATCGATATGCGCGTCGGCGCGTTCAAGCTGCCGCTGACCAGCAACGGCGAGTCCTGGGTCTACTTCACCCGCAACCTGGCCGAGCGTTATGTCTCGGTCAGGGACGTGCTCGATCCCGCCAAGGAAGCCGAGGTCAAGCCGCGTCTCGATGGCGCGATCGTGCTTGTCGGATCCTCCGCCGCGGGGCTGATGGACTCCCGCGCGACGCCGCTCGGCGAACTGGTGCCGGGCGTCGCAATCCAGGCGCAACTGATCGAGCAGATCATTTCGCAGGATTTCATCGAGCGGCCGGACTGGACCAACGGGCTCGAGATCGTTCTGACCGTTCTGTTGGGCGCGCTGGTTACCGGACTGGTGCTGGCGTTTGGCGCACGCTTTTCGTTCTACGCAGGAGGCGTGGTTTTCGTCGCGGCGGTCGCCGGATCGTGGATCGCGTTCTCGCATTTCCGCCTGCTGATCGATCCGATCTTTCCGTCGCTCGCGGCGCTGGCGACCTATATCGCCGTCGAACGCGTGCTTCACGTCGCTTCCGATCACGAAAAGAAATTCGTGCGCCAGGCGTTCGGCCAGTACCTCGCGCCGGAGCTTCTCGCGCAACTCGAGAATTCACCGCAGGCGATGCGGCTTGGCGGCGAGTCCCGCGAGATTTCCGTGATGTTCATGGACGTGCGCGGCTTCACGCCGATCTCCGAGGCGCTGACCGCGACGGAGCTGGTGGATTTCATCAACATGCTGCTGTCGCCGCTTTCGGATGCGATCCAGGATGAGTTGGGAACCATCGACAAGTATATCGGCGATTCCATCATGGCATTCTGGAACGCGCCGGTAGACGTTCCGGACCATGCGACGCGAGCCTGCCGGGCGGCGTTGAGAATGCGTGAGGCGGTGAGTGCGCTCAACGAATCCGATGCCTTCGGATTTGCCGCGCGGGAATTCAAGGATCCTCGCGTCAGGATCGGGGTCGGCATCAATGCCGGTCTCGCTTGCGTCGGCAACATGGGATCGCAGCGGCGTTTCAACTATTCGGCGATGGGCGATGTCGTGAACGTGGCGGCGCGAATCGAGTCCGCCAGCAAGGGATTGAACACGGACCTTGTGGTGTCGGAGGACGTGGCCCGCCAGGTGAAGGGAATAGCGCTGCTCGAAGCAGGAGAAATTCCGCTCAAGGGCAAATCGCGGCCGACAAAGATTTACGCGATCGTGGGCGACGAGGTCGTCGCAGCGTCAGCCGAATTCGCCGCATGGAGCCGCCAGCATGAT
>JBQCIZ010000402.1:0-4503 GCA_051953235.1 Nitrobacter sp.
GCGTGCCCCGCTTCTGATGCGGCCGGTGGTGAACAAGATCGCCAATCAGGCGCTGACAACCATTGTCAATCCGCAGCTTCGCCAGCACATGGCGTTCTGGGAAAGCGAGCTTGGCAAGAGCGAGTGGTTCGCCGGCAACGAATTTACCGCCGCCGACATCCAGATGAGCTTTCCGCTCGAAGCGGCCGCGGCGCGCGGCGGCCTCGAGAGCGGGCATCCGAAAGCGATGGCGTTCCTCGAACGCATTCATGCCCGGCCCGCCTATCAGCGCGCGCTGGAAAAAGGCGGCCCGTACAGCGTCGGGAAGTGAGGCGCCGATCTATTGTTTGTCGATCGCCGCTATCACCTCCGTGATGAGCTGTGCGAGTCCGGCAATATCGCCGGTCGGATCGGTAGCGTCACCGAGGCGAACGATGACGAGCCCTTGCGTCGGCAGGATCACGATGCGCTGGCCAAG
This sequence comes from Nitrobacter sp., assembly GCA_051953235.1. Lineage (GTDB taxonomy): Bacteria > Pseudomonadota > Alphaproteobacteria > Rhizobiales > Xanthobacteraceae > Nitrobacter. The sequence goes on from JBQCIZ010000402.1 coordinate 458, forward strand.
ATCGCCCGACGCAAGAAACGCGTTACGCGGAACGCCCTTGCTCGCGAGAAAATTCGCCATTGGTCCATGGCCGCGCAGCGTCCAGAACCCGGCGCCGTAATCGGTGCCGGGCGTGGCGCTCGCCGAGAAGCCGACCCACTCGCCTTGCAGAAAGCGCGTGCCGCCGAGAACGCCGTCGTTCAGGTAGAGCAGGCCGAAGCGCGCCCAGTCGCGGGCGCTCGCCGACATGTAGCTCGAACCCTGCAGGGTTCCGACCCCGTCGAATTCCAGCGTCACCGTGGTCATGCCAAGCGGATTGAACAATTCGCGCCAGGCGAAGCGCAGCGACTTCTCCGGTCCGCCGGTACCATCGCGGATGATCTTCGCGAGAATTTGCGTGCTCGGACTGCTGTAGGCCCAGCGCGTTCCCGGCGGCGCGATCAGCCTGGCCTGGATAGCAAAAGCCGACATGTCGTTGTGCAGATAGACCATCCGGCTCGACGGATCGAAGCCGCTATCGGTTTCGTCGAGGGCAAGGCCGGTGGTCATCCGCATCAGATGCTCCACCTCGATTGTGCTGCGCGGATCGCCGTGACCGTGCCATTCCGCGATCGGTGCGGGGAAGGAGGGCGTGACGATGCCCTTCCGGGTCATCACTCCGATCAGCGCGTTGATCACGGATTTGGTGAGCGAATAGCCCGGCAGCGGTGTGTCGATCCCGATGCCATCGGCGTAGCGTTCCGCAATGACCGCACCGCCTTTCAGCACGACGACGGCCTTGGTGCGTCGGAGCGGACCTCCGGGTTTCTCCTCGAACGCATGATCGAGCGCGGACACCAGCCGAGGATCAGCGGGCGTCACGACGCCCGATCCGGCAATGTCGCCGAGCAACGGTGGTTTCAGTGGTTTTCTCAGCGCGTCGATATCGCTTCGGAGGAGGTAGGGCGCTACGCCGGCTTGATGCAGCACGCAGCCCTGCGCGTTGTAGTAAGCCGCATGACTTTTCAGAGCGCCGAGCAGCGAGGCGTCGACGGCACTGATGGCGCGATCGACGGAGAACCGCAGCAGCGGGCGCAATAATCGCACGCCATCCCGGGCCGTGACCTCGTCGAACGAGGTCTGGGGATCGAGGTTGGACACGAAGACCTTGTCGCAGACGTTGTGCGCGACAACAGCAGTTGCGACCCGCAAGGCCAGGTCTGGCCGCAGTCTGTTGAAGGCGAGTGCGCTCGCACCGGCAATGATGACGATCGCCGCAGCGATCAACCCTTTGCGTGCAATCGTCATCTGTGCCCGCGTCGTCCGGTAACCCTCATTCGCCGGCTGCCTCCGATCCCCGGGTGCGCGGGTCAGGCCCGCCAAGGAAGCCGTTCGGTGTCACGGCGATGGAGTTGGCCGAGGTCTGTCCCATCGGTGCGACCACCGTGTGCCCTCTTGCCCGCAATCCCGCGATGATCTCGTCGGAGAATCCGTGCTCGACGCGGACTTCATCGGGCAGCCATTGATGATGCAGCCGCGGCGCCGAGACGGCCGCTTCAACGTCCATGTTGTAGTCGAGCACATCGACGATCACCTGCAGCACGGTCGAGATGATGCGGCTGCCGCCCGGCGAGCCCGTCACCAGCACCGGCTTGCCGTCCTTCAGCACGATGGTCGGCGTCATTGAGGAGAGCGGACGCTTGCCCGGACCGGGCAGATTGGCTTCGAAGCCGACAAGGCCGAAAGCGTTCGACGCGCCGGGGGCGGCTGTAAAATCGTCGAGCTCATTGTTGAGCAGGACGCCGGTGCCGTCGGCAACGAGACCGACGCCGTAAGGAAAATTGAGCGTGTAGGTATTGCTGACAGCGTTGCCGTCGGCATCGACGACGGAGAAATGCGTGGTGTTGTGCCCCTCATGCGGTGTTGGTACGGCTGTCATGATGTCGCTGGATGGCGTCGCTCGCGCCACATCGATGGTGCTGCGTTGCTTCGCGGCGTAGTCCTTGGCGATCAGCGTCGCGATCGGCGCGTTGACGAAGGCGGGATCGCCGAGATAGCGCGCGCGGTCGGCATAAGCCCGCTTCATCGCCTCGATCAAAAGATGCAGCGACTTCACGGAGCCCTGACGCAGATCGCCCATCGGAAAGCCCTCGAGGATATTGAGACTTTCGATCAGCACCGTTCCGCCCGACGACGGCAGCGGCATCGAGACGATGTCATAGCCGCGATAGCTGCCGCGCACCGGCTCGCGAACGATCGCTCGATAGGATTTCAGATCTTCCTGCGTCATGATGCCGCCGGCCGCGTGTACGCCATTCGCCAGCTTGTCGGCGACGGCGCCTTCGTAGAAGCCGCGTGGCCCCTGTTCGGCAATCGCCGTCAGCGTCGCTGCGAGGTCGCTCTGGACCAGCGTGTCGCCGTCGTGCAAGGCGGTGCCATCAGCGCGCGAGAACACGCGCAACGACGAAGGCCACGGCCCGATTCGCCGCCGCCAGAACGCCATGGTGTCGGCAAGATCATCGGCAACCGGAAAGCCGTCACGCGCCAATGCAATCGCCGGTTTGAGCAGTTGAGCGAGCGTGAACTTGCCCGAGCCGTATTTCTCCAGCGCCAGTGCAAGCCCCGCGACCGTGCCGGGCACGCCGATCCCGAGTGCGGAATCGCGGGATTTTGCCGGATCCGGTTTGCCGTCGGCGCCCAGGAACATGTCGCGCGTGGCCGCTGTCGGCGCTGTCTCGCGATAATCGATTGCGACGTTGCGATCGCCATCGGCGAGATGGATCACCATGAACCCGCCGCCGCCGATATTGCCGGCACGCGGATAGGTCACCGCCATGGCGAAGCCGGTCGCGACCGCCGCATCGACCGCGTTGCCCCCCTGTTTCAGCACGTCGGCGCCGATCCTCGCCGCAAGCTTCTCCTGGGCCACCACCATGCCGTGCTGGGCAGCGATCGCATGCGACGTATTCGGTGCCGGTGCATATCCGCTGCGAAAGTCCTGCGCGACGGCGGGGACGCCGGCGGCGATGAGCGCGAGGCTGGCAAGGACGATACGGCGGTTCGGCAGGCAGCAAATCATGCGAGGCTCCGCAGTGGCGGTCGTTCTGTCACGGGAACGATGCTATAGGGATTTGAGCGCCGGAGGCAAAACGCCTTCGTGATTCGGCGGGGTGTATTTGCGCATGACGGCGACGGCGGCCACACATACGGGTAGCGCGGATACGCACACCCGCTATCCGGCCCGCGCCGCCGTCGCGAGCTGGATCATGTTCGACTGGGCCGCGCAGCCCTACTTCACGCTGATCACGACATTCGTCTTCGCGCCTTACTTTGCGACCTTCGTGGCATCGACGCCGGCCGAAGGGCAATCCTTGTGGGGATTCGCGACGGGCGCGGCCGGCATCGTGATCGCGCTGGCGTCGCCGGTGCTGGGCGCGATTGCCGATGCCAGCGGTCGCCGCAAGCCCTGGATCGCCGCGTTCGGTGCGCTGCTGGTGATCGGCTCCAGCCTGATGTGGATCGGCAAGCCCGGCGATCCCGGCATCATCCTGCCGCTGCTGATGGCCTATGCCATTGCGACCATCGGTGTCGAGTTCGCGACCGTGTTCAACAACGCGATGATGCCGTCGCTAGTGCCGCCGGAGAAGATCGGCCGCCTGTCGGGGACCGGCTGGGCTACCGGCTACATCGGCGGCATTCTCAGCCTGATCCTGGTGCTCGGCTTCCTCGCAGCCAATCCGGACACCGGCCGCACGCTGTTTGGCTTCACGCCGCTGTTCGGGCTCGATCCCGTCACCCATCAGGGCGACCGCATCACCGGACCGCTGACCGCGGTCTGGTTCATCATCTTCGTGTTGCCGATGTTTCTGCTGACGCCGGATTTTCCGGCCAAGCGTCCGGTTCGACAGGCCGTGCGCGAAGGGCTGATGGAACTACGCACAACGCTCGGCGAGTTGCCAAAGCATCGCTCCATGGCGGCATTTCTGCTCGCCAACATGATCTACACCGACGGACTGGTGTCGCTGTTCGCATTCGGCGGGATTTATGCGGCTGGCACGTTCGGCTGGCACACCATCCAGATCGGCACC
>JBQCIZ010000403.1:0-2712 GCA_051953235.1 Nitrobacter sp.
CGCCGACGCAGCCTTCGACGCGCAGCGTGTCCGCGCCGCCGACGGAGATGTTGCTGGCGTAGGTGTTGCCGTCGTCGGCGTTGTAGATCGTGCCGGACCATTTGTTCGGGCCGCTCTGCGGCATGCCCTGGAACAGCGGCAACCCGATCACCGGACGCCTGGCGAGCGATGGGTTGTGATTCTTGTCGTCGACCGCGGGCTTTCCGGTGGCCGGATCGATCGGCTCGCGCAGCCAGACCACGACTCCGCAAATTCCGCCGCCGCATTTGCTGACACGCACCCTGGCGTCGCCGGCCTGCGTCAGCCAGATGCCGGTGGGATCAGCCGCGGTTTGCGCCGTCGCGATCTGGAAAGAAAATACCGTTGCCAGAATTGTGACAGCCAGACCCAATCGCGCGAGCATGAAGACCTCCGAAGCAATCCGGAGTGCATAACAAAAAAACCGGATCATGCAATGCCGCGCGCGTCGGCGCAGCCATGTCCGCGCGTGGTGGAACGGATTGTCGCAGGTGAATGTGGCAGCGCGTGTTACGCGCCCCAGCGCGCGAAGCGGACCGTGGCCGCCGTGCTCAGTCCGAACACCACCATCGCTGCGCCGACCAGCGCGTAGAGCGTCCAGGCCGGTGCGCCGATCGATGCGAGCCACCAGCCGCCGACCGCGACCATCAGCAAGCGGCCGGTCGACGCCAGCACCGGTCCGCCGACTTTTGCGGCGCCTTGTGATGCGAAATAGAGACAGACGCCGAGGCCGAAGAATCCGAACGCCGGGCCGGCGAGGCGGAAATACGAGTAGGCGGCGGAGGTGACGCCGGGATCGCTGGTGAACAGCGACACCCAGAGCGACGGCTGGATCGCAACCGCAACGCCGATCGCGCCGACGATCAACGCGGAGACCGCGCCCGCAATCCAGGCGACACGCCGTGCCCGCGCCACGAGACCCGCGCCGATCGCCATGCCGACCATCGGGATCGAGGCGACGCCGATCGCGAACGCGATCGGAATCAACAGGAATTCCAGCCGCGAGCCGAGGCCGTAACCAGCGAGCGCGACGACGCCGAAACTGGCGACGATTTTCGTAAAAATCAGAATTGTCAGCACGGTCTGCAGCGGCGACAGGCAGGAGATCGCGCCGACCTTGAGGATGTCGACGAACATGCCGCGCTGAAAGGCGAAGCTCGAAAGGTTCAGCGTGAGCCGGCTGCGGCCGCTGACGAGAACCCAGATCAGGAACGCCGCGCCAAGCGTGAAGGCGATCAGTTGTCCGGAGGCGACCCCGGGCATTCCCAGCCGCGGCGCGCCGAACAGACCGAGGCCGAGCGTGCCGCCGATGGCAACTTGAAGAATGGAAACGGCGATGAGTGTCGCCGACGGAATCCGCATGTCGCCGGTGCCGCGTATCACCGAGGCCAGCGTGTTGACCAACCAGATCGAGATCGCGCCGGAAAACAGCACATGCGAATAGGCGCAGGCCTGTTCGAGCACGGCCCCGTGCCCGCCCAGCAGCATAAAGAGCTGCCGGCCGAATCCGAGCATCAGGATCGTGAAGAACAGGCCGCCGCAGACGCCGATGATGGCGGCATGCAGCGCGAGAATCGCGGCGCGTGCGGAATTGCCGGCGCCGAGTGCGCGGCTGATGGCGGAGGAGACGCCGCCGCCCATCGCGCCGGCCGACGTCATCTGCGTCAGCATCGTGAACGGAAACACCAGCGCGATCGCCGCCAGCGGTTCGAGGCCGAGGCGGCCGATGTAGGAGGTCTCGGCCACAGCGACCAGCGCGCTGCCGAACATGGCGACCGTGTTGGGCACCGCAAGCCGCAGCAGCGTCGGCAGGATCGGCGCGGTCAGCAGCGCATTGGCCGGGGCGGCCTTCGGCGGAGCGTCGAGCGTTGCGTCGAGGGTCATGACATCCGCCAAGAGATCGCCGCCGCTGCAACCGCGGCTCAATAGATTATGGATGACATATTATGGTGAGGCCGGGAAGGCCAGCCACCCCGGCATTTGCATAGTCACCACGGCAATCCGCATAGGTCGAGGATGCCGCCGCCGGCGCCGCCCTTGATGTCGAAGGTAAACGGCGCCATGGCCTCGAACCGCTCGCGTCCTCCGGGCTGTTCGCACCAGACTTCGCCGATGAAGCGGTGCCAGCCGCGCGCCTCGTAGAACGCGACATTGTGGGGCTCGCAGAACAGCACCGCGAACTGGACATCCTCGCGGTCGCGCAGGGTCTGGATCGCCGCGTTGAGCGCGATGCTGGCATAGCCGTGGCGGCGGTGATCGGGATGGGTCGCGACGCCGCCGATCCCGCCGATATTCATCTTGCGGTTATTCCATTTCGCCATGCGTGTGTAGATGCCGACATGACAGGCGAGGTCGCCCTCCGCTGTTTCAACGAGCACCCGCAGATCGGCATTGGCCCAGCGGATATGGCTCCACGGCGACGTTTCGACGTCGGCCTTCGGCCAGACCGCCTCGAACAGCGGCTTTGCCACCGGCCATGACGCGTCCCCGTTCAATATCTCGATCTCGATGCTCATGTTGCCCCGACGCGGTCATTCCCGAAGCCGCGCCAGCGGCCCGGCCGATCATCATATTGGGAGTATGTAATGGCGATGGAACCTTCTATAAGGGTTCCCGTTAGACCTTGTCTCCCACCATTTCCGGACAATGACCCATGACCTTCACGCTTCCGAACCTGCCGTATGCCCACGATGC